>NZ_JACBXX010000142.1 GCF_013415245.1 Streptococcus danieliae
TGGAAATCTCCGAAAGGCTGGAAATGCCGTCCCCATCAAGATAGTGTACAGAGTTTTAAGCGCAAGCTGAAGCGACTAACGACGAGGAAGTGGAGCATTGACCTAACGACACGGATTGAACGATTAAATTGGGTTATCCGCGGTTGGGTAAATTACTTCTCACTTGGTAATATGAAGACGATACTGACGCAAATAGATGAGCGTTTACGAACTCGTATCCGAGTCATTATCTGGAAGCAATGGAAGAAAAAATCGAGACGACTATGGGGACTTCTGAAACTAGGTGTTCCGAAATGGATAGCCGATAAAGTATCTGGCTGGGGTAACCACTATCAACTAGTGGCACAAAAGTCAGTCTTAAAGCGAGCTATATCAAAACCAGCCCTTACTAAAAGAGGACTGGTTTCTTGTCTAGATTTCTATCTTAAACGACATGCGTTAAAAGTTAGTTGAACCGCCGTGTGCCGAACGGCACGCACGGTGGTGTGAGAGGGACTAGAAATTAGCCTCTACTCGATTGAGGGGGCAAAGGAAAATTGTCATGAATCCCCTGAGATGCTATAATAAGGGCAGAAAGAAAAAGGAGGATGCCATGGCTGTCACAGTTAGAGAAGTGATGGAAAAGATCCGTCTGGAACATATCTATGGTACAGATGAACTCTTGGATAAAACCATCTCAACCGGGGATATTTCCCGGCCCGGTTTGGAAATGACAGGTTATTTTGATTATTATTCCCCTGAGCGTGTGCAGTTGATTGGGATGAAGGAGTGGTCCTATCTCGGGCATATGACGGCCCATAACCGCTACCAAGTTCTCAAAAATATGCTGCGAGATGAGACGCCTGCGGTGATCATTGCGCGTGGTTTGCATATTCCGGATGAATTACTGTTGGTGGCCGAGGAGAATCAGGTTGCCATCTTGCGGTCGAGTACGGCGACCAGTCGCTTGTCGGCTGAGTTATCCCGCTATCTGGACTCCCGCTTGGCTGAACGCACCAGTGTCCATGGTGTCCTGATGGATATTTATGGGATGGGGGTACTGATCCAGGGTGATTCCGGGATTGGGAAAAGTGAGACGGCCCTGGAACTGGTCAAACGTGGCCACCGTTTGGTTGCGGATGACCGGGTCGATATCTATCCTCGGGATGAAATGACCCTCTGGGGTGAGCCGGCGCAGATTTTACGGCATCTTCTTGAAATTCGTGGTGTTGGCATCATTGATGTGATGAGTCTTTATGGGGCGAGTGCTGTAAAAGATTCTTCCCAAGTTCAGCTCAGTGTTTACTTGGAAAACTACGACAATACCAAGCAATTTGACCGTCTGGGCAATAATCCAGAAGAATTTGAAATTGATGGGGTTGCGATTCCACGGATTCGGATTCCGGTTAAGACTGGCCGCAATATCTCAGTGGTGATTGAAGCAGCAGCCATGAATTACCGGGCCAAAGAAATGGGCTTTGACGCTACCAAAACCTTTGAAGAACGTCTGACCCGTTTGATTGCTGAGAATGAGGAGCGTGACCAATGAACCCGATAGCTTTTGAGCTAGGTCCCTTTGCCGTTCGTTGGTATGCCTTGTTTATTGTCAGTGGATTGGTCCTGGCGGTCTGGCTTTCCATGCGAGAGGCCAAACGGAAGGGGTGGGATCCTGATCTCATCTTGGATTTTGTGCTCTGGGGCTTTCCAATTGGGATTATTGGTGCGCGGATTTATTATGTCTTATTCCAATGGCCCTACTACCAAGCCCATCCAGCAGAAATCCTAGCCATTTGGAATGGTGGAATTGCTATCTATGGAGGACTGATTGCAGGTGGTTTATTCTTGATCTGGTATTCCCGGCGCCATCTTTTATCGGCCTGGACCTTTTTAGACCTTGTGGCACCAGGTGTGCTGATTGCGCAAGCCATCGGCCGTTGGGGGAATTTTGCTAACCAGGAAGCCTATGGGGCAGTAGTTGAGCATCTGAATTACCTGCCAACCTGGATGCAGCAACAGATGTTTATCGAAGGAGCCTATCGCCAGCCGACCTTCCTGATGGAATCCAGCTGGACAACCCTCGGTTTTGTGATTCTAATCAGCCTTCGTCACAGACCTCGCCTCTTTAAAGAAGGTGAACTAGCCCTTTTTTACCTGATTTGGTATGGCATAGGTCGTTTCTTTATTGAAGGTTTGCGGACAGACAGTCTGCTCTTGGGGCCTCTACGGGTCTCCCAAGTTCTATCCCTGGTCCTTGTGATGCTTGGTTTAGGACTCTGGATTTATCGACGTAAACAGCAGCAACTTGCTTGGTATCAAGCAGCTTAGCAGAAGGAGAAATTATGGTAGAAATTGCCTTTACCCTCGTGGGCCTAGCCCTTGCGGTATTCTTTGTTTATTTAACAATCTTTATTCATAAATTGGGAAAAACGGTGGATGAGACCAACCGAACGATTAAACTGTTGACAACCGATGCCAATGTTAGCCTGTATCAGGTAAATGAATTAATGGCTAAGGTCAACGTGCTGACCGATGATGTAGCCGGTAAGATGGAAGTCATTAACCCGCTCTTTGTCGCTGTTGCAGACCTCTCTGAAACGGTCTCAGATTTGAACAGCTCTGCCCGCAACCTTAGTGATAAGGCTGTTACAACAGGTGGTGGAGTGCGTTCGGCCCTTAGTCGGACTCTCTTGAGCACAGCCCTTTCGGGACTCGGATCAAAAAAGAAAGCAGGTAAATAACCATGAGCAAATTGTCATCTCTTTTATTAGGAGCCGTAACCGGTGCAGCCGCAGCCCTTTTTGTCCAAAGTAAAAAAGGACAAGAAGTAGCCAAACAAGCTAAAGATTGGTATGCGGATTACCAAGCGGACCCAGAAACAACCAAAGAAAAGGTTAGCCAAGCGGCGACCGATTTAGGTCAAAATGTTAGCCAACGCTACGATGATTTCAAGGCGGCAGTTCAATCTGGTGACATCACTGTCCAATCGGTGATGAATGATGTGAAAGCTTTTTCTGAAAAACAAGTTGAAACTTTGACTGAAAAGTTCGGTAGCAAGGAAGAAGTAGTTGAAAAGGTGAAAAAAGCCGTAACACCGGACCAAGAAATCGTGATTGACATCGATGTAGAGGAAGAGCTAGAGGTAGCAGACCAGCCCCTTAAAACCCTTCCTAAGGTGGCTGCAGTTCCCGCAGATTACCAAGAAGAAACAGAAAAATAGGAAAAGGTTTGGCCCTAGGGCCAAACCTTTTTAGGAGGAAAGTAATGACAAAAGTAGCCATCATCGGCGCCGGCATCGTCGGTGCCACCGCAGCTTTTTACCTCAGCCAAGAAGAGGGAGTGGAAGTGACTGTCTATGATCACGGAGTCGGTCAGGCCAGCAAGGCCGCCGCGGGCATTATCAGCCCCTGGTTTTCCCGCCGCCGCAACAAGGCCTGGTACCGCCTGGCTCGCCTAGGGGCTGATTTCTACCCCCGCTTGATGGAGGACTTAGCTGCAGCGGGTTCTACTAGTCAAGCCTACGAGCAGACTGGGGTCTTGGTGCTCAAGAAAAAAGAGGAGTACCTGGATGAGGTTATGGAACGAGCCCTGGCCAAACAAGCTGAGTCACCCCTCATGGGGGACTTGGAATTCTGGACACGCGATCAAGTCCAAGAACGCTTCCCTGGCCTCACAGGCTTCGACCGCGCCTTCTGGGCCAGTGGTGGGGCCCGTGTGGATGGAGCGGTCCTAGTCGCAGAACTGCTCCAGGCCGCAGGCCTGGAGCCTATTCGGAAAGAAGTACAGTTAGCTTGGGAGGTTGATCAGATCTTGGTGGATGGCCAAGCCTACGACAAGATTCTCTTGACTACTGGAGCATGGTTGGGACAGGTCCTCGAGCCCCTCGGTTATCAAGTTGATGTCCGCCCTCAAAAAGGTCAAATCCTGGACTACCAGCTCGACCAAGCAACGGACAAGTATCCCGTCGTTATGCCCGAAGGCGAAGCTGATCTGATCCCCTTTAAAGCCGGCAAACTCAGCCTTGGAGCCAGCCACGAAAATGACCAAGGCTTTGATCTCACAGAAGACCGCCAAGTCCTCCAAACCTTAATTGATCAGATGCGTCCCTACTACCCCGCCATCGCAGACTACCAGCCCACAGGCGTGCGCGTGGGCATCCGCGCCTATACCAGCGATTATTCTCCCTTCTTTGGCCCCCTGCCCGACCAGCCCAACACCTGGACCGTCAGCGGCCTCGGCTCAACTGGCCTCACAATCGGCCCCCTACTCGGCCGAGAACTAGCCCTGGGCATCCTCGGAAAAACAGGCAACCTAGACCCAGCAGACTATCCGGTTGAACGGTACGTGACACGGGATTAGGATAAAAAGGAATCTTTCACAAAAACCACAATGGAACTCCGTCTTGATTCCTTTCAAGATGGGGAATTCCATTGTGGTTTTTTTAGTGCAACTGTAGTTGTTGGATTTCTAGAGGTGAGGGCCTAGTTTGGACGTAAGCGCCCAATAACAAGGTGTCTTCCGATAAAGTAGAAATCTAGCTATACTAGTCTCAGAAAACATGAGTAGAGGAGATTGGTTTAGTGGATGCGAATTTGTTTAGGACGATAAATCTTTGTGACCTCGGTCAGGTCTATTTGATAGCTGTCAAAATCACTGTCATAAATCTTTTTGAGAGATTTGTACTCCATAGGGATCTCCTAGATTGTATTCTGTACAAAATGCTCCATTTGAGCATAATGATGAAACCCTTATTCTTCATTATTGACAAAATGGACCTTTTGTCAATAATTAGCGATAAAAAGTTCAAGAAGATGAACAAAAAAGGTTATTTGCGAGGAAAGTCTAGTGAGCAGGGAGACCTGGCTACGATTTTTGGGTAGTCACTAAGCAGAAACGCTGAAAATATGATAGAATGAATTGGATACATACAAGAAATAAGAAAAGTTTGAGTTAGGAGCTATTATGAGTGTAGACAAGTTAGATCAGGATCCTGATTGGTTGTCCACTGTTCTCGCTACTTCGGAGACCATTGGGCCTAAATCTATCTTATTAATAACCCAATCCGATCGTTTTGAGATGTTGGAAGAGGCTTTGCGTAGAGCCAACTATAGTCTCATCGGCTGTTTCTTTTTAGACCAACCCAAGGAAGATTTAGAACAGGGGCAATTGAGTGCCACTAATCTGATGGAATTTACCCTGAGATCAACCGTTGATGAAGTCTTGATCTATCTACCAGAGGCGGTTGACCAGGTAAGTGACTGGATTCGGGGCTTTGAGACGATGGGGATCATGGTCCATGTTACGATTCCGGGTTATGAATATCCGAGTAGTTCGAAGCGAGAAGCCAGTATTGCGGGGATCCCTGTTACTAGCTACGCCCCAACCTTCCATAAGACGAGTGATCTAGTCCTGAAGCGAATCATGGATATAGCAGGAGCCCTAGTGGGTCTTTTAATCTGTGGCTTGGTTGGAGTGGTGCTTTATCCTTTAATTCGCCGTGATGGCGGACCAGCCATTTTTACCCAGGACCGTGTTGGTCGCAATGGGCGGATCTTTAAATTTTATAAATACCGTTCCATGTATATGGATGCGGAAGAAAGAAAAAAAGAGTTGCTGGACCAGAATACGATGGAGGGTGGGATGTTCAAAATGGACAATGACCCCCGCATCACTCCCATCGGGGAATTTATCCGTAAGACCAGTCTGGATGAGCTGCCTCAATTTTATAATGTTTTGCGAGGGGATATGAGTCTGGTTGGCACCCGGCCGCCTACAAAGCAGGAATTCTTAGAGTATACCCCTGCCCAGAAACGCCGCCTGAGCTTTGAGCCAGGGATTACTGGTCTTTGGCAAGTCAGTGGACGGAGTGAGATTACCAAGTTTGAAGATGTTGTGGCCTTGGATGTGGAATATATTCAAGATTGGTCCATTATGGATGATATAAAAATTCTGCTTAAAACCTTGAAGGTTGTGGCTTTTGGGAAGGGAGCGAAGTAGAGAGATTAAGATGAAAAGAAGCGTATATATTATTGGTTCTAAGGGAATCCCAGCTAAATATGGAGGCTTTGAGACCTTTGTTGAGAAGCTGACGGAATTTCAAACGGACTCAGATATTCAATATTATGTAGCCTGTATGCGAGAAAATTCAGCGAAATCAGGAATTACTCAGGATAGATTTGAGCACAATGGAGCTATCTGTTTTAACATTGATGTTCCAAATATTGGCCCTGCCAGAGCCATCGCCTATGACATTCAAGCCCTCAAAAAAGCCATTGAATTGGCTAAGGAGAATCAAGATCAGGCCCCAATTTTCTATGTATTAGCCTGTCGGATTGGACCTTTTATTGCGGGGTTGAAGCGAGAAATCCAGAAAATCGGTGGCCAATTGTTTGTCAATCCGGATGGACATGAATGGCTTCGTGCTAAATGGTCTTATCCAGTTCGTCGCTATTGGAAACTTTCTGAGGGCTTGATGGTGAAACACGCCGATCTTTTGGTCTGCGATAGTCAAAATATTGAGTCTTACATTCAGAATGATTATGCCAAGTACCAGCCTCAAACGACCTATATTGCTTATGGGACAGAGACTAGCAAGTCGAAACTGACTTTCGATGATGCTAAGGTTCGCGATTGGTTTGCGGAAAAAGGTGTTACAGAGGGACAATACTACTTAGTCGTTGGCCGTTTTGTACCCGAGAACAACTATGAGGCCATGATTCGCGGCTTTATGCAGTCGGATTCGAAACGGGACTTTGTCTTGATTACCAATGTTGAAGAGAATAAGTTCTATGATAAACTCCTTGCGGAAACTCAGTTTGACCAAGATTCTCGTATTAAATTCGTAGGGACTGTTTATGACCAAGAACTGCTCAAATACATTCGGGAACAGGCTTTCGCCTACCTTCATGGTCATGAAGTCGGCGGGACCAATCCATCCCTCTTAGAAGCCCTTGCTTCAACTCAGTTAAATCTCTTGTTGGATGTTGGTTTTAATCGTGAAGTCGGTCAGGATGCTGCCTTGTATTGGAAGAAGGAAGAACTGGCTCAAACGATTAATGCTGCCGAACAGATGACAGACCAAGAGCGATTTGAAGCTGATGTGGCTTCAAATCAACGTATTGCCCAAGCCTTTACTTGGGAGAAAATTGTTACAGATTATCAAAACTTGTTTAAGGAAAGTTCATGAAACGTATATTGTACCTCCACGCTGGAGCAGAAATGTATGGAGCTGATAAGGTGCTCCTAGAATTAATCAAACGTCTGGATCAGACAGAATTTGAAGCCCATGTTATTTTGCCCAATGATGGAGTACTGGTCGAAGCGCTTAGACAGGTTGGAGCTCAGGTAGAAGTAATTCCCTATCCTATTTTAAGACGCAAGTATTTTAATCCAAAGGGAATTTTTGATTACGCAATTTCCTATCGGAAATTTTCCAAACAATTGTTGGAGTATGCTAAGAAACACCAAATTGATCTAATCCATAACAATACAACGGCGGTTTTAGAAGGAATTTACCTGAAGAAGAAATTGGGGATTCCGCTTATTTGGCATGTCCATGAAATTATTGTCAAACCTAAACAAATTTCAGATTTTATTAACTATTTAATGGGTCTCTATGCTGATCAAATTATTACGGTATCTCAAGCTGTGGCCAACCATGTCTTGACTTCTTCAGCCATCGCTCCAGAGCAGGTTCAGGTGATCTATAATGGTGTAGATAACAGTATTTATCAGCCAATGGATACGACCAAGATCAGAGAACATTTTGGAATTGCGAACGACCAAACAGTTATCGGGATGATTGGTCGTGTCAATGCTTGGAAAGGCCAAGGGGATTTCCTGGAAGCGGTTCTACCTTTGCTCCAAGAAGAACCAAAACGTGTGGCTTTTCTTGCAGGATCAGCCTTTGAAGGTGAGGAGTGGCGCGTGCAGGAACTGGACGAAACCATTGCCCAGTCCGGTTATGCTAACCAAATCAAACGTATTGATTATTATGATCGCCCCCAAGAACTGTACAACCTCTTTGACTTGTTTGTACTTCCAAGTACCAACCCGGATCCACTTCCAACCGTAGTCCTCGAAGCCATGGCTTCAGGAAAACCAGTTGTCGGTTACCGCCATGGTGGTGTCTGTGAAATGGTTGCAGAAGGTGAAAACGGCCTCCTAGCTCAACCAGGGAATCCAGCTTTGCTTTCAGAAACGATGAAAGAAATATTGGAAAATCCTGAAAAACTGGAGGCATTTGGAAAGGCGTCATTGAAGCGACAACTCGAACAGTTCTCGCTTCAATCCTATATTGAAAATTTTTCAACAGTATATCAAGAGATTGGTGACAAAGGATGATTGAAACGATTAAGAAAAAACTAAAACCCTATGTTTTTGCTTGGAAGTATCGGAATCAGCGTAAGACTTTGAAAAACAAGCAATTTACGATAATTAGTGATAATTGTTGGGGGGGGGAGGATTTATCAGGAATTAGGGCTTCCCTACCAATCTCCTTTTATTGGCCTTTTTATTTATTCTCCCGATTATGTTAAGCTTCTCGCTAATCCAAAACATTATCTAAGTGGGGAGACCCCTCTTGTTTTTGTAGAGGAATCACGTTATCGTTCCAAAGACGGGATGACTTATCCAGTCGCTCTTTTGGATGATATCGAAATCCACTTTTTACATTATGCAGATGAAGAAGAAGCTAGAAGTAAATGGAACCGTCGCCTAGCTCGAATGAACTGGGATAACCTTTGCTTCAAAATGAATGATAATGATCAAGCTACGTATCAATTGCTTAAAGATTTTCAGGATTTACCTTATCGAGCGAAAGTCATCTTCTCTTCAAAAAATTACACAGATTTAGAAGATCTAGTATTTTTTGAAAATCGTTCCGAACAAGGCTTTGTCGGTGAGGATTTGAAAATCTACCACCCTTATTTTGATGTGGTGGAGTGGTTGAATAAAGGCGGAGATCAAGTATAGTAAGAGGATAGATAACTAATGAAAGACCCCTTTTTAACGATTGTAGTTCCTGTATACCAAGTTGAAAAGTATTTAGAGCGTTGCGTTGATAGTATTTTAAATCAAAATTACCAAGATTATGAGATAATTCTGGTTGATGATGGAAGTACAGATCGCTCTCCTGAAATTTGTGATGAGTATGCTGAAAAATTTGAACAGATTCAAGTTGTTCACAAAAAGAATGGAGGGATGTCAGAAGCTCGAAACACTGGAACGACCTTGGCTAAAGGGAAATATGTATATTTTATAGATTCTGATGACTGGCTCGATTCTAGTTGTTTCGAGCAGGTGATCCCACTAGTGGAAGATGGGAACTATGACCTTGTTTGCTTCGGTAGACAATTTGTTAAATCTGAAGATGAAGCATTACGGCAAGTTGCAGAACCAGAAATCCGTAGTGTGACTGGGTATGATGCTTATTTAGAAATGATGGACCAGGGATGGGTTACAGGATTTGTTACAGATAAGATCTATAAAGTGAGCTTGTTTAGGGAGAACAATATCGAATTTCCGATTGGTCGATACTATGAAGATTTAGGTGTTTTGTATCGTATTTTATTAAACTCAAATCAAGTACTTCTGACCAATCAGGTTTTTTATCATTATTTTTTGGATAATCCTAATTCTATAACAGCTTCGTGGAATCAGAAGAAAGTGCAAGATATGCTTGAATTTTATAAGGATGCTCATCATTCGGAAATTGTCTTGGATAATCTTCAGGAATCAGATCAGCACATTGCAGATGTATATTATGTAAATGGTTTAATTCATGTCTTATCGAGTATCTATAAATCTGGTTATGAAAAAGAATATGAATATATTGTTGAGGATATTTTGAATGAGATCAAAAAGCATCCTCTCACTTATAAAGATATGGCGAAACAACCCAATAAAATGAAATATCTTTTATATCGACTATCTCTGTTAAAATTTGCATTTAAGATCCAAAATATTCTAAGAGCAAGCAGGTGAGGATATGTTAAAAATAGATTTTGATAAACTTTTAATTGGTGTTGTGTTAACATTTGTGATCGGATGGGATTTTTTTGGGACAACCATGCTGGCCAGAGAATTACCGACTATTCCATCAGCTATTGTCCTTTGTGCAACGTGGATTCTAGCATTGCGGTTTATTTATATTCAAAAGTTTGAATTAAATTTTCTAATATTTGCGCCGTTATTATTGTTAGCAGGTATGGCGGTAGCATGGAAAATGCGAAATATCAATTTTCTGATCTATATGTCACTGATTGTGTTGCTGTATAAGGCAGACATTGATTATGCGTTGAAAATATTTGTAACCATTACGGGCCTCATGCTTGTGACAACGGTATTTTTATCGCTAATAGATGTAATTCCAAACTTACAGTTTGTTCAGAATCGTGCACGGGGTGTTGTAACTAGAAATTCTCTTGGGTTTATTTATCCGACTGATTTTGCTTCTCATTGTTTCTATTTTTTTGCTGCGCTCTCTTATGTTTTAAGAGAAAAGTATATTGTGTTTCGAACAGGTTTGGGGCTAGCTATCGGGGCTATTCTCTATTTTGTAGCAGATGCGCGATTGAATGCTTATTCCACTTTAGTATCAGTTCTTCTCTTTTTAATTTTCTATTTTAAGAAGGATTTAAATAGTAGAGTATTTCGTTTTTCACCTTTAGCAGCACCAATAGCTGCTGGTCTTATGTATTATTGGACCAGTCATTTTAATTGGGGAGATGGTCGCTATATTGCTTTAAATAATTTTTTTAGTATGCGTTTAGCACTAGGTCGTCAAGCGATGAATACCTATTCTATTAATTATTTTGGAACCCCGGGGACGCAGTTTAGAGGTTATGGGGGAACAACGGAAACAGTCTTGAATTATACCTATGTTGATTCTTCTTATATTCAAATGCTGTTTTATTATGGTTCGTTGAGTGTGTTGCTCCTTATTTTATTTTATTTTATTCAATCGATTCGAATTTTACAGAAAAAACAGTATTTATTGCTTTGCTTATTATGCTTAATTGCTGTGAACTGTATGATTGAAGCGTTTTGGATTCGCCCTTCCTACAATATTTTTATGTTTGTGTTGATGGGGGTTGGGAGTGAATTCATCAAAGGAGGACAGGATGAAGCTGATAAAGAATTATCTCTATAATCTGTCTTATCAGGTTTTGCTGATACTGCTTCCTATTATCACAACTCCTTATGTAACGCGAATTTTTTCATCTAATGATTTAGGAACTTATGCGTTTTACAATTCGATTGCAACTTACTTTTTACTACTTGCTGGATTAGGAGTGGCGAATTATGGAACACGTCTGATTTCTCAGAATCGAAATCGACTTTCATCAACTTTTTGGTCGATTTATCAACTTCAATTGTTAGCTACGTCCTTATCGATTTTATTTTATGCTATTACAATCATTGGGGTCCCTCGAATGCAACACCCAGTTGCTCTTTTATTCACGATTAGTCTGATTTCAAAGGGATTGGATATTTCCTGGTTTTTTCAAGGACTGGAAGATTTTAGAAGGATTACTATTCGGAATACCTTGGTTAAAATTCTCGGTGTAGCTTCGATTTTCCTTTTTGTAAAATCATCAGAGGATTTGGGAAAGTATGTATTCTTTCTAGTGGTTTTTGAAGCCTTGGGACAATTGAGTATGTGGATTCCTGCTAAAAAATACATCGGAAGATGGGTTTGGGACTGGGAACAAATAAAGTATCATATCAAACCGGTAATCCTATTGTTTGTTCCTCAGATTGCGATAACCTTATATATTAGTCTTGATCAAACAATGCTTGGAATCTTAGCAGGGAATGAGGAAGTTGGTCTATATGACCAAGCGAATAAGATTTTAAAGATTCTTTTAACAGTCGTTACTTCCTTAGGAACTGTTATGTTGCCAAGAATATCGGGGTTGATTACTGAGAAGAAAGAAGATGAGGTGAATCGGCTTTATAATCTGTCGTTTCTTGTTTATAATCTTGTGATTTTTCCAATGATTTTAGGGATGTTGATTATTAATGAGGATTTTATCTCAATCTTCCTGGGACCTGATTTTCAAGAAGTAACGATTGCGATAAGTATTATGATCTGGCGGCTGTTCTTTATTGGCTGGACAAATATTATGGGGATTCAGATTTTGATTCCACATGGAAAAAATAAGGAGTATATGCTGTCGACGACAGTTCCAGCCGTATTCAGTCTGCTTTTGAATCTAGTATTGATTCCTTATCTGGGCTTTATTGGAGCAGCTATCACATCGGTTCTATCTGAATTTTTAGTGTGGCTTATTCAGGTCTATGCAACACGAGAACAGCTACGTCAGTTATCTTTTTATAAATCGATGTGGCGAATTTTGTTAGCTTCATTATTGATGTTTACTGTTTTGCTAGGATTAAAAATGACAGTACATTTTTCAGCTTTTCTAAATATTATGATTTATGTATCAGTTGGAGCAGTAGTGTACTTAGGGGGATTATATATTCTAAAAGCTGTAGATCTCAAAGAGTTGCGTTTGGAATATTTGAAAAAGTAAAGAGGAGAATTTTATGTACGATTATCTTATTGTGGGAGCTGGACTCTCGGGTGCTATTTTTGCTCATGAAGCAACTAAGCGGGGTAAAAAGGTAAAGGTCATTGATAAGCGTGACCATATTGGTGGAAATATCTATTGTGAAGATGTAGAAGGAATTAATGTTCACAAGTATGGTGCCCATATTTTCCATACATCCAATAAACGAATTTGGGATTATGTGAACCAATTTGCGGAGTTTAATCATTACATCAATTCTCCGGTCGCAAACTATAAGGGAAATCTTTATAATCTTCCATTCAATATGAATACCTTCTATGCTATGTGGGGAACAAAGACACCTCAAGAAGTCAAAGATAAGATTGCAGAGCAGACAGCAGAGATGAAAGATGTTGAACCAAAGAACTTAGAAGAGCAAGCGATTAAGTTGATTGGTCCGGATGTTTATGAGAAGTTAATTAAAGGTTATACCGAGAAACAGTGGGGACGCTCTGCAACGGATTTGCCTCCTTTTATCATCAAACGTTTGCCAGTTCGTTTAACCTTTGATAATAATTACTTCAATGACCGTTATCAAGGAATCCCTATTGGTGGGTACAATGTTATTATTGAAAATATGCTAGAAGGAATTGAAGTTGAACTTGGCGTTGATTTTTTTGAAAATCGTCAGGAGCTAGAAGCATCGGCTGAAAAAGTAGTCTTTACGGGGATGATTGACCAGTACTTTAACTATAAGCATGGTGAACTAGAATATCGGAGTCTGAAGTTTGAACACGAAACACTTGATATGGAGAACTATCAAGGGAATGCCGTTGTGAACTATACAGAACGTGAAATTCCGTATACGCGGATTATTGAGCATAAACACTTCGAGTTTGGTCAGCAAGAAAAAACAGTGATTACTCGAGAATACCCAGCAGATTGGAAACGTGGGGATGAGCCGTATTATCCAATCAATGATGCTAAAAATAATGCTATTTATGCCAAGTATTTGGAAGAAGCAAACCAAAATGACAAGGTTATTTTCTGTGGCCGTTTAGCAGATTACAAGTATTATGATATGCATGTGGTTATTGAGAGAGCGCTGCAGGTAGTAGAAGAAGAATTGGAGTAAAATGACGCAGGAAAAAATTGATTTCGTTGTAACCTGGGTAGACGGAGCAGATCCAGTATGGTTGTCCAGGAAAAAGACTTACCTAAAAGAAAAATTAGGTGTAGATGTAGGTGACGAGTCTGTAGAAGATGGTGACGATCGCTATCGTGATTTTGGTCTTTTTAAATATTGGTTTCGGTCTATTGAAAAATATGCTCCTTGGGTTAATAAAATTTTTCTAATTACTGATCGTCAAAAACCCGAATGGCTGGATGTTAATCATCCTAAAATTCGCTGGGTTAATCATGATGAATTTATACCTCAAGAATATTTACCAACTTATAGTTCTCCTGCGATTGAACTAAATTTTCATAGGATTGAAGAACTATCTGAAAATTTTGTGTATTTCAATGATGATGTTTACCTGGTGAATCCTGTAGAACCACAAGATTTTTTTGTGAATAATTTACCTAAACATGTAGCAATTTATGATGCTATTGTTCCATGGCATCCTTTTATCAAGACTTTATATAACAACATGGAAGTGTTGTATCGCCATTTTCCTACGAAGAGTGCATTACGAAGGTCTCCTTTAAAATTTTTCAGCTTGAAATATGGATTTATGGGAATTTTAAAAAATCTTTTACTATTGCCTTGGAAACCTACCGGATATGTGGAGTTACATATTGCAAATCCTGTAAAAAAGAGTACTATTTCTAAAATATGGGAATTAGAGTCTGCAACAATCCAAAAGACCGTCGAGTCTCCTCTTCGAGATTATTCAACCGGAATTAATCAATATTTATTCCGGTATTGGGAAATTGAGAGTAATCAGTTTGAGCCACAGAGTATCTCAATTGGTAAAAGGATAGATATGAATCAAGTTGATGAGTTGGCTGAGATATTGCGAACTTCTCGCTATAACATGGTTTGTATTAACGACACTCTAGAATTTAATTATGAAAATCAATCGAAAATACAGAAGCTCTTAGAAAATAAATTTCCAAATAAATCAAATTTTGAATTTTAATTTATTTGTTCATATAATATGAAAGGAATGGTTATGCCAACTGTTTGTGCTTTGGTTGTTACTTATAATCGCTCAATCTATTTACGTAAAGCCTTAAGTGGGATTTTAAATCAAGATAAACAAGTTTCTGCAATTCTTATTTTTAACAATGATGCTACGGACTCTACTGAAAGTGATTTAATAACAGATGGGTATCTCGCGAAACAAAGCTATAGAAGTGGAGAATTGTATCAATGTGCATATGATGACGTAGAAATTTATTATTATCGTAATCATGAGAATGCAGGTGGTGCTGGAGGATTCTCGAAAGGTATCGAACTAGTTTCGAATTTAGACTATGACTATGTATGGATTATGGATGATGATGTATATCCAGAGTCAGATTGTTTGGCAGAAATAATCAAGCAAATGGATCTTAACGATGTTCGTGTAGGGATTCCAAATCGAACAGATGAGAATTTTGATGATGAACCATGTATCTCTCTAGATATGGATGATTATAGAAAATTCTGGACGGGTTTACGAAAAACAAAGGTAAAAGGTCCATTTGAAGAAGATGCCATTCGAGTAGTTGATTTGCCATTTGAAGGTCCTGTAATTGATATGAACCTACTTCGGAAAGTAGGTGTACCAGATAGTGGTTATTTTTTACTTTATGATGATACAGATTATGCGATGCGTCTTCAAGAGCATTCTGGAATTATCTTTGCTACTAGAGCGAAATTACATCGCCAATTAGCTAAAAAGATGCCTCCTTCAGCTGTGACGGAACCATTCAATTGGCGTGAGTATTATGGTATGCGCAATAATATTATCTTTGATAAACGATATGGTAAGAATTGGAAGGTTAGACATTTAAGTCCGATTCTAATTTTACTTCAACGAATTCGGAATTCTATCATTGCAGGTCATTTGAGACAGAATTTCCCAATTATACGCAAAGCGTTTATTGATGGTATTTTTCGACGAATGGGTAAAAGAATAGATCCAAATTATTAACATTGAAAGAAGACGAGGAGATGCCCTTGACAAAGTATCAAATTTCTGAAAACTTCGGTAATGATCGTCATGCTGGAAGTAAGGCTAAAAATGATGCAGTTGCTATTTTGAAGGAACTAGATTTTAAAGAATTGTCAATTAGACACATGGGAAGTAAACCAGGATTACTGGCTAAGATCTCTAGACAACTTCGAAGCTTTATCAGTTGGACTTCTTTAAAATTTAAAGTTGAAGATGGTTCAATTTTGATCCGACAAAATCCTTTCCATAATCGTCAAATGGGAAGAAGAGCTGCTTTAAAATACCTTAAGGAAAAAAGAAATGTCTACATGATTTCCTTGGTACATGATGTAGAATTAATTAGATACCAATACAATTCCGAAAATTTCAAAAATGAATTTGATGAGATGATTGAATTTGCAGATAAACTCATTATCCATAATGAAGCAATGAAACAATGGTTTTTGGATTATGGTGTTTCTGAAGAAAAATTAGTAGTTCTTGAGATATTTGATTACCTTCTTCCCTTAGATTCTCAAAAAGAGATTCATTTTTCAAAAAATATTTATATTGCTGGAAATTTAGCAAGAGATAAGAGCCCATATGTCCATCAACTAAAACAATTATCTCATTTGAATTTCAAGCTGATGGGAATCAATTATGAGCCGGATACGGAAAGTCAAAATATTGATTATTTAGGATCTTTTGCTCCAGAAGAAGTACCGAATCAGTTAGTAGAGGGATTTGGACTAGTTTGGGATGGAAATGATATAGATACCTGTTCCGGAGAAACAGGAAATTATTTACGTTACAATAATCCTCACAAGCTTTCACTCTACCTAGCTTCCGAAATTCCTGTAATTGTTTGGAAAGAAGCAGCAGAAGCTAACTTTGTTTTAAACAATGGTGTGGGCTTTGCAGTAGACTCTTTATTTGAATTAGAATCAATTTTTGAAAACCTGACTGAAGAGGAGTACTTTAAGATGGTCGAAAATGTACGCAGAATCTCAACTCGAATACAGAGTGGTCAGTATTTGAAAGAGGCAGTAGAGAAAATTGTATAGTTTTCTCTAACTTTCAAGTTGACATTGACAACCGAATAGAAATTCTTTTGGAGACTTGTACTTCAAGTTTTCAAGAAAATCGATTCTATGGGGCAATGTCATTAAGTGAAAGAGCTTAATACTATCATGAATAAACTCAGACTGAGAATTGAATGAACCATTCGTTTTATCAGTTTGAGTTTTTGGCTCTTTGTCAACTGTAATGGATGATAGAATAGAACTAGCGACTATATTTAATTTTAAATGTATTCATCATCTAGATTCTTAATCCAGATTCTTAGGAACCTTTTTTTATCCCACAAAAAAGAAAACGTTTGCAATCCGTCTCTAAAACGCTTACAATAGTATCATAAATACATCATTAGGAGGGTATTATGAAGAAGTTGAATGCGCAGGAGATTTTCTCCATTCGGAAGTTATCAACGGGGATTGCGTCTGTTGGGATTGCAATGATCTTTATGAGCGGTCAGGTAGCCGCGGATGAGGTCACATCGCCTGAACCTGTGGTGGAGAATCAGGGAGTAGAGGTCAAGGAGGATGGAAATTCGGCTGTTTATCAGGCATATCCGTTTGCGGAGGAGACTGTAATGACTGTTCAGCCTGTGGCAGAGGAGTTTGCTGGTGAAGCTGATTCTCAGGCTCAGAGGTCGGAGGTTACGGTTGCAGCTGTTCCTGCTTCGGATGAAGCCAAGAGTGTCCCTATTGAGGAGGGGAGCTTCCGTGTTCATTTTAAAGAGCTGCCTTCAGATAATGTGGAGAGTTTAGGTTTGTGGTCCTGGGATGATGTGGAGGTTCCCTCCTCTGACAAGGGGGGATGGCCTACGGGAGCTACGAGTTTTGCACAGGCTGGTCGTGATGACTATGGATACTACATGGATGTCCGGATGAAGGGGGAGCAGGCTAAAAAGATTAGTTTGTTAATCAACAATACAGCTGGTGAGAATTTGACTGGGGATAAAACTATTGAGCGGATTAGTTCGGATATGAACCAAGCCTGGTTGGATCAGAATTTCAAGCTGAGTCTTTATAGGCCTTTGCAGGAAGGGTACCTCAGGATTAATTATTTTCGGACGGATGGCAATTATGATCAGAAGAGTCTATGGCTTTGGGGTGATGTTGCGGATGTGCAGATGGGAGATTGGCCGGATGGTATAAATTTTGAGCATCAGGGTCAGTCTGGTGTTTATCGGGATGTGAAGCTGACAGAGTTGGCAAATTCAATTGGTTTTT
Organism: Streptococcus danieliae; assembly: GCF_013415245.1. GTDB lineage: Bacteria > Bacillota > Bacilli > Lactobacillales > Streptococcaceae > Streptococcus > Streptococcus danieliae_A. The sequence goes on from NZ_JACBXX010000142.1 coordinate 17,929, forward strand.
TGTTATTAGATGAGAGTCAGTCTGGGGATGCGGTCAAGATTCAGTCTAAGGATTATAATTTCGCAGATTTGAAGAATCATACGCAGATTTTTCTTAAAGATGATGATGCAACGATTTATACCAATCCCTATTATGTCAATGATGTCCGGGTGTTAGGGGCTGCCCATAATCGCCTCGATTCTTTGGAGGCTTCCTTCTCAACTCTGGATGGCGTCAGCAAGGAAGATTTATTGGGTAAACTATCCGTTGTAGATAAAGATGCCAAGGGTGTAGTAATTCGTGACCTGGTGATGGATCCTGAGAGTAAGAAGGTTCAGTTATTAGGTGATTTTTCTGCAGAAGGAGCAGGTTATACACTTAGGTATGGCACTGATGCCTTCCCAACCAAGATGGCTTGGCAGCTCAAGGATCAGCTTTACGGCTATCAAGGTGAGCTGGGGGCGCGTGTTTCTGAACAAGGTCAGGTGGTAGATCTAACCTTGTGGTCACCAAGTGCGGAGCAGGTGGACCTGGTCTTGTATGACAAGTTTGACCCTAATTATGTGGTTGGTACTTTGCCCTTAACTAGAGGAGATCAGGGGCAGTGGGCTCTTCAACTAAATCTTTCTTCCGGATTAGGAATCAAAGATTATCGAGGATATTTCTATCATTATCAAATCACGCGCCAAGGGGAGAAGGTCTTGGTACTGGATCCCTACGCTAAATCCTTAGCGGCTTGGAATAGTGACTTGGTGGATCAAGGTTTGGCGAATCGAGTTGCCAAGGCGGCCATTGTCGATCCGAGTGAGGCTGGTCCGAAGGATTTGGGTTTCGCGTCTATTCCGAACTTTGAGCAAAGAGAAGATGCGGTTATTTAGGTTCTTTTGCAAGTTGTGTGGAATTCCTGAAAACCGATAGTCATGGAATTTGATAATTGTAGCTTTTTAATGACTGTACCCTGGCTTCTTTCGAATTTCTATGAGATGCTTCCCCTGTGGTGGGG
>NZ_JACBXX010000101.1 GCF_013415245.1 Streptococcus danieliae
CCAGTAGACCAAATTTTTTTAAAATACGTTGCTTTACTTTACCGTCCTTACGATATCCTTCTACAAGATAAACGTGAGTACGGCCTTCTTTATTGGTAGTTGTTTTGATAAATGCCATACTCTATTACACCATACACAACCATATACAACAAGAAAAATAGTTGGATTTTACAAAAAAACTCAGCTCTATCAAGGGTTTGAGCTAAGTTTTCATAAATCTAGGTGATAAAGTCGGGTGTAAATAAGTTTGCTTAGACTGCTTCCATTTTAAAATTGAATCCTCAAATGAGCTTGGCGAGATGCAGGTATAACTCAAGCTAGGCAAGTCGAAGTTAACGCCGTGTGGGATCAAAATAGAAAGAGTATTAGGGGTTTTTGGAGTTCGTGGTATAATAAGGAAAACTTAAAGGGGTGGACATGTCTACAAAAGAGCGAATTATTGAAAAGACCTTGGAATTGATGTACCAGCAGGGCTATCTGCCGACCTCCTTGGGACAAATTATGGAAGCAAGTGGTGTTGGCAAAGGTCAACTTTATTACTATTTCAAATCCAAAAAAGATCTGGGCTTACAGGCTACCGAAACCTTGCTTGCCAGGTGGGATCAGGAACTGATTGAGGAGATTCTACGAACTACTAAGCCTGTCCAAGAGCGTTTTGCGGAGATGTTGGAGTGGGTCTATAACTTTCAAGACCAGCAGGATAGTGCCACTTTTTATGGATGCCCAGTCGGAAACTTGATTGTAGAATTAGCCGCCCAGGATGGCGATTTCCGCCGGTTATTGGCCGATTTTATGAACCGTTGGACTGCTGCCATTGCCGAACTATTAGAGCTTTTACATGAAGACTGGGATCAGGAGAAAATTCACCGCCAAGCCCAGCAAATTCTAGCTCGGATTCAAGGCTCACTGGTCTTGCTGAAGTTGAATCAGGATCTTCAGGTACTCCAAGAAGCCATTGAGGACTTGAAGCAGAATTACTTATGAGTTAGATAAGCTTGTGGAAGCCGATTCTAGTTCCAAGGCTCATACACGTTTCTAGCAAAAAAACCATCAACGTCTGTTCTTGAATTAGAATCGACATCGATGGTTTTTGGTTTTTAAGTAAGAGATTAGCTCTTAACCCCTTGCAATTGGAGGAGTTCTTCGATTTCTGTGAGGCTTTCAGCACGGGCGATGGCACCGCGGAGTTTGGCTGCACCGGAGCTACCCCGGAGGTAGTGGGGAGCTAGGCCGCGGAACTCACGGATGGCAACGTACTCCCCCTTGAGGTTGATGAGGCGGCGCAGGTGCTCGTAGGCAATGCGCATCTTGTCTTCAAAGCTCAAATCAGGGAGAAGTTCACCGGTTTCCAGGTAGTGGTTGATTTGATTGAAGATGTAGGGATTTCCCATCGCAGCGCGGCCGACCATGACCGCATCGGCACCGACAACTTCCAAGCGTTGTTTGGCTTCTTCGGCGGTTCGAATGTCTCCGTTGGCGATGAAGGGAATTTTGGTGAGGGCTTGTGCCACTGTTTGGAGGGTCTCCAGGTCAGCGACGCCGGTGTACATTTGTTCCCGGGTCCGGCCGTGCATGGCAAGGGCGTCTACGCCAGCACTTTCAGCTGCGAGGGCATTTTCAACAGCCAGGCTTGGATCCGCCCAACCAGTCCGCATTTTGACGGTAAGGGGGATATCCAGGTGGGACTTGACGGTTTTGAGGATATGGTAGATTTTATCCGGATCCTTGAGCCACTTAGCTCCCGCCTCGTTTTTGACAACCTTATTGACCGGGCAGCCCATATTGATGTCCACGATATCGGTGCGGGTGTTTTCCTGAATAAATTCCGCAGCCCGAGACAGGCTATCCGCGTCACTCCCGAAAAGCTGAATGGAAACAGGATTTTCCCCCTCGTCGATGTGCAACATGTGGAGCGTTTTTTCGTTGTTGTATTGGATCCCCTTATCAGAGACCATCTCCATGACCACCAGACCAGCGCCAAGCTCCTTGGCAATTGTCCGGAAGGCAGAGTTGGTGACCCCAGCCATTGGCGCTAGGATCGTCCGGTTGGGAATCTCGACACTTCCAATTTTGAACGGAGTATTAAGATTTTTCATTGATGAGTTCCTCTAAATCGTGATCGGTAAATCGGTATTCTTTTTGGCAAAATTGACAGATAATCTCAGCTCCCTTATCTTGGTCAGCCATCTCTTGCAAGTCCTGATTTGGCAGGCTAGCCAAGGCGTTGAGGAACCGTTCGCGGCTACAGTCGCAATGAAAAGCGATGTTCTCTTCGCTCAGGCGGCTATAGGCATCGTCCCCATAAATAGCTGTCAGCAAGGCCTCAATGTGGTCTTCCGATTGCAACAAGCTGGAAATGGCTGGCATCTCCTGAATGCGCTTCTCAAAGCGGGCAATGTCTGCTTCCTTGGCACCCGGAAGCACCTGGAGCATGAAACCACCAGCCACTTGCACCCGGTCGTTCTCATCCAACAGGACATTAAGACCCACCGCAGACGGGGTCTGCTCACTCTCAGTCAAGTAGTAGGCGAAGTCTTCGCCGATTTCCCCACTGATCAGCGGAGTGGTAGACGTGTAAGGATTGCCCATCCCGTAGTCGGTAATGACAATAAAGAAGCCATTTCCCATAAACGGTCCAACCAGAACTTCACCGGTGGCTGTTTTTTTGATGTCTACCCCAGCATTCTGGATGTAGCCCTTGACTTGGCCCTGGGTATTGGCAACAGAAATGATGTGACCAAAGGAGGAATCACCAATCACCTTGAGGGTGATCTTGCTGTCGCCCTTTTGATTGGCTGCCAGCATCAGATTGGCAATCAGTGTCCGCCCCAAAGCAACAGTTGAAGAAGCCAAGGTCTGATGAGCCTCCTGCGCTGCCCGTACGGTTTCGGTCGCATCTACGACATAGGCCCGAAAGGCCCCATTTTTTGCGATTGTTTTGATTAAAGTATCCATGTTTTCCATTATAACAAAAAACTGAGAGAGAGACAGTGGGATGATTTGTCTGTCTCTTTCTCAGTAGGTTTTAATGGAAGGACGCCCAGATTAGTAAGAAGAAGAGGGCGTAGAAGACGAAGTAGAGCCATTTGAGGCGAACGATGATGGCGACGAGTTCGCGGAGGAAGGCACTGGGGATGTAGTAGCTGGCGGTGTTACAGCCGAGGCCGTCGCCTTTCATGCCGATTTGTTGGGCGTAGATGCTGGTGCGGAAGACATGGTAGTCGTTGGTGACAAAGAGGAAGCGAGGGTCTGTGACCAGGCTTTCGCCCAGTTGCTTGGAGTAGAGCAGGTTCTGGTAGGTGTTGACCGAGCGGTCTTCCAGGAGGATAGCCGTTTCCGGGATGTCAGTGGTCTCCAGGATGTAGTTTTGGATGGCCTGGGCTTCGCTGATTTTTTCGTCGGCTCCTTGGCCGCCGCTGGCGATGAGCTGGATGGCTGGATTGGTGGACTTGCGGAAGGCTTCGATGGCCTTATCTACCCGCTTCCGGAGCAGGGGTGTCACCTTTTCGCCGCCCAGGAGGCCGGCCCCATGGATGATGATGAAGTCATAATTTTTCTTTTTGGGCAAATGCAAATAAAGCCAAGAATAAATTAAAAATCCGGTAAAGGTGATGCCAAAAAGGATATAGGTGTAAATGGCAAAATAGTAGGGGATGTCCAGAAGGCGGTACTGGAGAAAGAATTCATAGTAAGTGAGCCGAATAATGAGGAGGACATAGAAGAGGACAATGGCGACTCCCAAGAAGAGGGAGAAATAATTGGCCTTGGAGCGGCCTTCCTTACGGAGCAAAATGAAGCCGTTGTAAATCAGGAAGAAGCCACCGATTAAGACTAGGAGGGGAAGGACAATGAGGAGGAGGCCGGAGAAGATCTGGTTGAGCAGCTCTAGACCTAGATCATAACTGAGTTGGGCTAGGTAGAGATAGCCGAAGATGAGAAAAATCATCATGACGATGGGATTGAGCAAACTGCGATTGTCCCGGAAAAAGGACCAGACCAGCAGAAAACCCCAACAAAGTGGATTTGGGATGGCAAAAATGGTCAGGAAGAAAAAAGGCAACATGTGCCAGACCGAGATCTGCGGCTGCTCGGGCCGCCAAACAAACCATAAGAGCAGGAGCGAGTAGGCCAGTCCCAAAGGCCAGGTCGGAAAAAAGACCTGGATTAGACCTGTTAGGCCTAGGAGGAGAGAGTTATACTTGGCAGCTGGTCGGCTGTAGTGGAGCCAGGCAAACAGCCCCGCTGAAATCCAGCCGAGGATTAGAAAATACAGGTGATTCATAGTGGTTCCTTTTAAACTAGTTTTTGTCTTAAATTATACCATGAAAAAGGGAGCGAATCTTCCAATCTTGCAAGGGGTGGTAGTAAGAAATTAAGTGTGAAGAGAAAAAGGTCGGGACAAGAGTCCAACTTCGGATGAACGGTTTAATACTCTGTTTATAAAAATGAAGGGAAGAACGGTAGAAGATGCTGGCATAGAGGAGGGAAAATAAGGTACCAATAAGCAGTATGAAACCACTGGATCGTTTGATGGATAAAGCGCTAGCAAGCAGAGAAATATACTTCCCACTGCTAGGCTGTTTAATATGGCTTCTTGTTACTACGACAAGTTGTCTCGTTTTGGGTCTTTTTACATAGGAATAAGATATTTTCAATTTAATAACTTAAAAGTATTCACAATCAATAACTTTTGAGTTATAATTTTTATTAGAAAGAGGTACTACTAGTGCACAATATCTATTTTTACAAGGATAAAAATGGCAACGAGCCTGTTTTAGATTATATGCGAGAACTTGCCAGTAAAAACGGGAAAGATAGTAGAATCAAACTCAATAAAATCAATGATTATATTGAGTTACTCAGTCAACATGGAACACGTGCAGGCGAGCCTTATATGAAGCATTTAGAAGCTGAAATTTGGGAGCTAAGACCACTAAGAGATAGAATTTTATTTGTTGCATGGATTGATGGTAGCTTTGTTTTACTCCATCATTTCATGAAAAAGACACAGAAAACACCTAAAAGAGAAATTGAACAAGCTAAACGTGAGCTAGCAGACTTAAAAGAAAGAGGTTTAGACAATGAAAAATAGTGCAATCGGTAGTAACTGGAAAGATGTTAGATCTGAGTTATTCAGCAAAGAAGAAATTTTAGAGAGTGATATGCGCGTGGCTATCATGAGTGAGCTTATTCGGGCTAGAAATGAAAAGGGGATTAGTCAGAAGAAATTAGAGGAGCTTAGCGGCGTTAGTCAGCCGGTTATAGCTCGAATGGAGACAGGGAAAACAAGCCCACAGCTTGATACCGTGTTGAAAGTTTTGGCAAGTCTTGGTAAGACCTTGGCTGTTGTGCCGTTAGAGCATGAGCAAGTATAGGAATGTAAAGCGATATTTTTGATTGCAGAAAGCTGTACTAGCTGTGGCTTTAGGAGGAGTTGAGCAATGATAGACTGATGGAGCCAAGGCTGCCTTAAGTAGCTTTGGCGGCCGTAAAAAGCATGACTCAGGAGCCTCGTGGTCAAGCATTGGCAGAATATTGAGGCTGGGACAAAAGTCTAGCCTCTATCTAATTGTAGATAGCTTATCGAAAGTATTCCATTAAAATCTTTGAAATCGAAAAACCACACGGTCATCCTCCCATCTTGCTTGGTTTCAAAATGGTTATGACAGTGTGGTTTTATTCAGGATCTATTCTTGTCTTACAACTCATCCAAGGCTTGGATGGCTGCTTGATAGTCAGGTTCTTGGTGGACATCTTCTAGGTATTCCAGGTAACGAACAGTGTTGCTTTCATCGAGGATGAGCACGGAACGGGAGAGGATGTGCCATTCTTCCATGAGGAGACCGTAGGCTTTTCCGAAGCTATTGTCAAAGTAGTCGGAGAGCATGATTGCCTTGTCTAGGCCTTCAACACCACACCAGCGCGCTTGGGCAAAGGGGGTGTCGATGGAGATGGTCATGATGACGGTATCTTCACGGCCAGCGAGGTTGGCATTGAATTGGCGTGTTTGAGTTGAGCAGACACCGGTGTCAATAGATGGCACGATGCTGAGAACTTTTTTCTTGCCAGGGAAACCACTGAGGCTGACTTTTTCTAGGTCCTTGTTGAGGAGGGTGAAGTCAGGGGCGATATCTCCGATTTGGAGACGGTCACCGATAAGATGGACTTCTTGTCCGAGAAATTGTGGCATAAGAAACTCCTTTCATTTCTTTCATTCTATCCTAAATGTGGTAAAAATGCTTAATAGGTGTTTTGGAAAAAGAAAAGAGGGAACAGGCTAAAAGTTAGGGGCTGAAAGCGAGGGAGTCGGAAATATCCCCTTTTATCAAGCTTTTTTATGGTATGATAGTAGGAAAAGAATGGAGGTTCGTTATGGTACGTCTACAAGATGATTTTTATGATGCACTCAATGGGGAGTGGGCGGCTACGGCTGTTATCCCTGAGGACAAGGCACGAACAGGTTCCTTTGTGGATCTGGCAGATGAGATTGAGGACTTGTTCTTGAAGCAAACGGATCAGTGGTTGGCAGGTGAGGATCTGCCACAGGATTCTGTTCTGAGCGAGTTTGTGGCCTTCCATCGTTTGGCAGCAGATTATGACCAGCGGGATGCGGATGGGGTCGCGCCTGTCTTGCCGTTGCTAGAAACCTACAAGAATTTGGCTTCTTATGAAGACTACTGCCAGCGCGTGGCGGAGTTTGAAATGGCGGGGACTCCCAACTTCTTCCCCTTTGGTGTGGCTCCCGACTTTATGAATGCTCGAATCAATGTTCTGTGGGCGGATGCTCCAGGAACCATCCTACCGGATACCTCTTATTATGCGGATGACCATCCGCAAAAGGAAGAGTTGTTGGCCTTGTGGCGTTCTTCGATGGAAGACTTATTGGCTAAATTTCCGTTTAGTGAGGAAGAAGTGGCGGACTTGTTAGACAAGCGTTTGGAATTGGACCGTCGCATTGCCAGTGTTGTTCTATCCCAGGAAGAGTCTTCAGAGTATGCAAAACTGTATCACCCTTACCAGTGGGAAGACTTTAAAAAGTTGGTTCCAGGTCTGCCTCTGGGAGCTATCTTCCAAGACATTCTAGGACAGGAGCCGGATCAGGTGATTGTACCGGAAGAGCGTTTCTGGCAAGCCTCTGAGCTCTTCTATTCAGAGGAAGCTTGGCCTTACTTAAAGGCAACCTTGATTTTGGGTGTCATTGATCAAGCAGATGCTTATTTGACCGATGAAATCCGGGTGCTTTCAGGAGCCTATAGTCGGGCCCTATCTGGAACACCGCTGCCAATGAATGCTAAGAAGGCGGCCTATTACCTGGCTCAAGGACCTTTTAGTCAGGCTTTAGGTCTCTGGTATGCGGAGCACTACTTCTCTCCAGAAGCCAAGGCCGATGTTGAAGCCAAGATTGAGCGGATGATTGCAGTTTATAAGAACCGTCTGGAAAGCAATGACTGGTTGAGCCCTGAAACCCGCGATAAGGCTATTGTTAAACTCAACAGCATTCGCCCTTACATCGGTTATCCTGAAGAGCTTCCAGCCCGCTACTATCAGAAGAAGGTTGACCCAGCCCTCTCCCTCTTTGAAAACGCCCAGGCCCTTGGTCGCCTAGAAATTGCCCACGCTTGGTCCAAATGGAACCAGGAAGTGGATGACAAGGAGTGGGGCATGCCAGCCCACATGGTCAACGCCTACTACAATCCACAGAAAAACCTGATTGTTTTCCCAGCGGCTATCCTTCAAGCGCCTTTCTACAGCCTTGAAGCCAGCTCCTCTGCTAACTACGGCGGAATTGGAGCCGTTATTGCCCATGAAATTTCCCATGCCTTCGATACCAACGGAGCCTCTTTCGATGAAAACGGTAGCCTCAACAATTGGTGGACCCAAGCCGATTATGATTCCTTCCAAGAAAAAACACAAAAAGTGGTCGATCTCTTTGAAGGCCAGGATTCCTATGGCGCAAAAGTGAATGGCAAGTTAACCGTATCGGAAAACGTCGCGGACCTAGGCGGACTCTCAGCAGCCCTCGAAGCGGCCAAACAGGACCCAGACTACTCTGCTACAGCCTTCTTTGAAAACCACGCCCTCATCTGGCGGATGAAAGGCCGCGAGGAATTTATGCAAATGATGGCCGCCGTAGACGTCCACGCACCTGCTAAACTCCGGGTCAACCTCCAACTACCAAACTTTGAAGAATTCCACCAAACCTTCCAGGTCACAGAAGCAGACGGCATGTGGCGGCAACCCGAAGACCGGATTGAGATTTGGTAGACAGCGAACTGACTACAGACTGATTGCATGAAGGAGAAAAGCCATGAAAAATGCCAAAGACAGTAGCCTCCGTAGATTACAGAGTTCCTTTCTCACTATTGTGTCATTGGGCATACTAGCGCTTGTCCTGGGACAAGCAAGACCACTGGCCTCGACCATCTTGGTAGCGATGATCGTTCTCGTGGCAGCTACAAACCTCATCCAGCTGCGAAATCTAGCCAATCAGGCAGATCAATCGTGATAAATTAGCAGGATTAAAACTACGGAATTAGTCGTAGCTAGACCCTGCTCCTCAAAAAGAGGGGCAGGGTTTTTGTAGTGCCAAAGCTCCATACACAACACCAAAACAAGAAAAAGGCTAGCCAAATCCCTTGTCACACATGGGTTTAGCTGGTCTTTGTTTATTTTTAGGTGATAAAGTCGGGAGGAGCACACCTTATTTACTAGAGTTGTTTTTTAAACCTTGGCCTCCAGTTCATCTTCCTCTTATTTTTAGTATCTGCGTGTTATAATGGTGCTATAAAGAGGTGGATGCTATGAGTGTAAAGGAAATCATTGGAAAGAAAATCAGGGAAGAAAGAGAAAAAAGAGGATTTTCTCGAGAGAGATTGTGTGGAGATGAAGAAGAATTAACAGTTCGCCAGTTGGCTCGGATTGAATTAGGACAATCCCTACCTTCGCTTATTAAACTCGAATATATCGCTCAGGTTTTAGATACTGATTTAGCAACTCTTTTAGCAGGAGAGAGCATCAGTATTCCGGATGAATATTTCACTATGAAATACCAACTGTTCAAGTTTCCAACCTATGGAGATGAGGAACGCTTGGCTAAGAAAATCCAGATGGTTGAAGATATCTATGAAAAATATTTCGATTATTTACCGGAAGAAGAACTTTATATGCTGGAGCTGGTTGATAATACATTGGATTACCGATCGACAGGCAAGACGGCAGCAGCAGAAGAAGTTTTTGAGGATTTTTTTAAACAGCTCTTTTTGAAAAAATACTATACCATAAATGATTTACTGTTGATTTCCTATTATGCTCTTCAGTGTCAAAATAAGGACTATGATAGAAACCTCCTAAAGTCGTTAGAGATAAAGGTTTTAGAACAGGAGATTTCGGGAGATGAATTTTACAATGCAGAATTGTTGGGAACGCTGACTGCAATAGCAGGGGTGTATTTGGATCATGCGGAGTATTCTCATATAAAAAGGCTATCAGATCGGATGCATATTCTTATTGCAGAGACACAGATACACAGTGCTAAACCGGCGGCTCTTATTTATGATGCCAAGTATTATCTGTACGTGGAGCATGATGTAGAAAAGGCCAGGAAATGTTATGATTTGGTGATTTTATTGGCACAAAATTTTGGAGACCCTGTTTTAGAGGCGAATACTCTAATGGAGCGAGAAAAGGATTCCATTTAAATTAAATAAGACCATGACATTTATGTCATGGTCTTATTTTTGTCCATTCTTTATAATGAATTCATAAAGTTTGAAAGCGTTTCATTTAGATGTTAGATTTTCAGCTTTGAGTAGTCGATAAGGTTTGTTCGATTAATGATGTGGTTGCCAAATATAGATATCAACACAAATGATAAAGCAGGGGTGTGAAAAATGAAACAGGTAAGATTTTTGTTAATGATTGTGACTTGGGTAGTAATTTTTATACCGTAAATAATTTTTAAATCATCTGTTGTTTGATAGATGATTCTAGGAGTAAAGCATTGTTTAGAAAGGGAGACATCATGAGTGTAGGGCGAGCAATTGCGGTTCGGGGTATCCGGAAGAAGTTTGGGACATTTACCGCCTTAGATGATATTAGTTTTGCGATTGAGTCAGGTGAGATTTTTGGTTTTCTGGGACCTTCGGGTTCTGGGAAGACAACTATGATCAATATTTTGACGGGGCAACTCTCATCGGATGGTGGTCAGGCTACTATTCTAGGCAAGAACTCAGATGAGTTGTCGGCTGATGAATTGGAACAAATCGGGCTAGTCGGGGATACAAGTGGTTTTTATGAAAAAATGACTCTTTATAAAAATCTCCTGTTTTACAGCAAGTTCCACGGGGTTCCAACATCACGGGTTGATGAGTTGTTACAAAAAGTTGGTCTGTATGGAAGTAGAAATAAGGTTGCTGAAAAACTATCAACAGGGATGAAGCAGCGGATGTTTTTGGTCCGAGCGCTAATCAATCAGCCGAAAGTTCTATTTCTGGACGAGCCAACTTCTGGTCTAGATCCTGCGACATCACGGACTATCCATGACTTGATTTTGGAGTTAAAAGCAGCGGGAACCACGATTTTTTTGACCACTCATGATATGCACGAGGCAACACTTTTGTGCGATCACCTAGCCTTACTCCATAAGGGGAGATTGGTTGAGGAAGGTAATCCTGCGGATTTGATTCAGAAGTACAATACGGATAGAAAAGTCACCCTTCGCTATATGAATGGCAATCAGAAGATTGTTGCCTTTAAGGATTTGGCAGTGACTTTAGCAGATCAACTGGAGGAGCTTGTTTCGATTCATTCTTGTGAACCAACTCTGGAAGATATTTTCATTTCATTGACAGGAGGAGAGTTAAATGTTTAAGCGAATGTCGGCTTTATTGTGGTTACGTCTCCAAATTATTTTTTCCAATAAAAGTATCTTACTTCAAATTCTACTACCGTTTGCCTTCGTCTATTTTTATAAATACCTCTTGGAGACACAAGGTGGGGGTGGAGAAATGGAAGTTTTGGCTCTTTTAGCCATCTGTCTACCCTTCTCTCTCGTGATGGCCGTGGGCAATCCGATTACGGTTATCTTGTCGGAAGAAAAAGAAAAGGGCAATCTACGAACCCTGCTCTTGAGTGGTGTGAAAGGTTATGAGTACCTTGTATCGACTTTGGTGATTCCCTTCATCTTGACTCTGATTATTATGGGAGCCGTTCCCCTAATTTTGAGAATTTCGATTGAAAATCTTGTTAATTATGGGGCGATTGTTTTCTTAACCTCCCTTGTCATTATTTTGATCTATCTTTTCTTAGGATTAGTGACTAGGAGTCAGGTGGAAGCTCAGGTTATTAGTATCCCTGCTATGCTTTTGGTAGCCTTTTTACCAATGCTAGCCAATCTAGATAAGAGTCTGGGAACATTTGTTGATTACAGTTTTATGGGGCTATTCACAGACTATGTGACCAAATGGCGGGCATTTTCTTGGAATGAGGCTTTGCAAAGTTCGCTGGCCTTAGCCGGCTGGTTTGTGCTTCTAATCATCTGTAATTTTTGGGCTCTCAGAAGAAGGAATCGGATGTAGTTTATTGGAGAAAAAGGTTTGAAGATTATTTATTAGGTGAAAGGAGGAAAGTTATGTTTTACCCAAGTTCTGTTGGTTTACTATTGATTGTAAAATTTCTTTTACCATAAGGGCTTTTACAATGTTTAGAATTTATGTTTGTTCCTAGTAGTGTGAATAGAAGGAGAAAAGTTATGATTTATCCAACTTTTATTATATTTCCTTTGCTTATAAAAGTTCTTCGGTAATAAGTAGTATTACAATGTTTAGAATTTATGTTTGTTCTTAGTAGTTTAAATAGAAGGAGGAAAGTTATGGTTTATCCAGCTGTTGTGATACTTCCCTGGCTCGTAAAATTTCTTCGGCCATAAGTACTATTAAGATGTTTAAAATGTATGTTTGTTTATGATGATTTGAATAGAAGGAGGAAAGTTATGATTTATCCGGCTTTTGCGATACTTCCCTGGCTTGTGAATTCAGTATTCCTAATAGTTTGAGTAGAAGGGGGAAAAGGCTCCCCAGTCTAGATTAAGATATAAGTAATAATAGATTGGAGAGAAGATGATTGGCTTAAATTTTGTGTATGAAAGAGATGAACTGCTATATTCGTTAGACTTGCCTATCGAACTGCAAGATCCATTCAGTGTGGATTATTTGGATTTTGATCATCAAAGTTTTGAAGATTTAATCGATTATATGGATTTTTTAGAATTTGATCGTTATATCTTTGTTGCGGTTGAAGAAAGTAGCCGTTTGCAACGTCTAGTGAATTATTTGTCGGATAAGGTAGAGTATCCCATTACTACTCTTGAAATGAATGCTTTAGGAAAATTATTATCTGATGAGCAAGTGATCAATGTACAAAAAGTCTTAGAAAATCATAGTGGTTATCAGACTCTAGGGACTTTAAAAACAGAAGAAGTTTTTGAGAATGGTTACAGAGCTTTCAGGAGTGCTATGTATCCTCACTTAACAAAGGGATTATTGAAACATGTGCAAGTTGATGAAGTAAATACATTTTTATCTGAAAATAAGGACTTAATTCCTCGTTTTGCGATTAACAGTGCGATTTATTCAGATACCGATTGTAATGACCCGAGCAATCCTTTTATTGTTAGATCTATTGCTAATTTTAGTAAAATGGAAACTTTTGCAAGATTAACGGAGCTGGAATTAAGGGATGCGCTGGAAGAATTCCTAAAATCTGGTCGTCTGATGTTAACAAATCATATCTTGGATTATGGTATTTTAACGGGAATATCAAGATTTAATTCTCTGGTATTTAAGCAGGACACATTTTATCTTGATTCGGCTATGAATATACCAATTGGTGACTCTGGTGAGAGTTTTCAAAAACTCTTTAATGAAGCTAGTATGAAATTAGGGAGACAGGTCATAGATGCCAACAATGAGATTTGGCGTTTAGTTCCCCTCTTAATTGCTATGAATCGTACCTATAATGATTTAGAATTTGTCACTCCTTATAATCAATACCATCTTGCGGCAATTGAAGACAGGATAGTTTCTTTAAATTGGATAGCATTTAAGAATTCAGACCATTATTTTGCCTTTAATCTTCCAAATAGTCGTATTTTCAAGATCAATCAAGTGGTTTTTGAGAAGCTTGAGTATATTATCAAAAATCGCCTTGATGAAAGAGATCTAGTGATGCAAAAAGTTGTAGAGGTCTTAGAAACGTATGCTTAATGAATTCATTCATAAAAAATTTCAAAGACGAGCTGAGCAGCTAGAGGTTATTGATAACTTATATAATGATACGACTTTTTCAGAATATTACCGATTGATTATCGAACAGGACAGCTTGTTAGAAAATGATTTGGATATTTATAAACGTTATTTTGATAAGACAATGCCTGTTTTAGAAATCGGGAGTGGTACTGGTCGTATTTTTAATCCCTTGTTTCAAGCAGGATATGATGTTTACGGTATCGAACCCTTTGAAGAAATGTCTCAGTATATTGATGAAAATGGTCGGGATAGAATTTATCCTCTGACTTTACAGGAAATTGAATCTCTACCTAAAAATAATATTGAGGTCATTATTATTCCGGCCACCTCGGTGTCTCTGTTTAGTCTCTCTGATTTTGAATATTTTTTAGAGTCTATAAAACGGCAACAACCTTTCATTAAACGAATTATTTTTGATTTTTTAAAGGAAGATTTCTTTCTTGATTCGATGGATAGTATTCAAAGTCATACGCTTGGATTAGGGAAATTTTATTATGTGAATTTCTTTGATCAATCAAGGGAGAAGATTATTTATAATCTTGCTAATTCTGAAAAACTGGGGATTTCAGTTAAATATGCTTACTCTCATACTAGTGTGAAAATTCTTTTTGAGAAGTTGGGTATCGGCTTTAATGTTATCTCTGATTCTAACTGCTATACCATGGTGGAAGGGGTGTTTCATGAGAAGGAATAATTTATTACTCATTGGTTCAGAAAGTCATGTCTGTCAAGACTATGTGAATCGGTACAAAGATACCTATGACACGATTGTTGGTATCGATTTTCCAGCAGAGTCAGGCTTAGAACACTATCTATCTGTTGATTTTCGTGAGGATGGATCTTATGAGAAAATAGCTCATTTTTTGGCAGACCTAGATAAACAATTTTCGCAGATTGTTTTTGCAGTAGGAGTGAATCCGATGAACGATGTTTTTGGTGTGACTATTAAGGACTGGGATACCACTTTTGATGTTAATGTGAAAGCAGCCCTTTTTTCCCTTAAATCAGCCTATGATTATTTTAGTCCTCAGACGGCTATTGTCCTTATTGCTTCACAAAATGGTGTTGTTGGTCACAGTCAGCGAATTGATTATGGAACCTCTAAAAGTGCCTTGATTCATTTAGCCAAAAATCTATCTGTTGATTACGCGAAAATCAATGATAAAGATATTCGTGTTAATGCAGTCTCTCCTTCTTATATCGCAACAGAGGAGAATAAGGATTTATTGGACTCTTATTTTGGAAAACGTTTATTAGCAAGAATTCCTTACCGGAGATTTGTCTCCCTTGAAGATGTAAGTCATTCCCTACATTTTCTCCTCGGAGAGGGGAGTCGATCAATGAGAGGGCAAAATCTGATTTTGGATTATGGCTATACGATTGTTTAAAAGGAGATGGTATGGTTCAAATGATTGAAGAGCTTCACCATATTCAATACAGTGTTTATAGGGATGAGCGATGGGTTTATAATGTCAGAAATGACAGAATGATTGTATCAAAGCAGCCCTTGGAAAATTATTTGGGAGAGATGGATGACTCTGCAAATCCCCTGTATGACTTTTATCATTCCCCTTATAAACGTGGAACATTCACAAATTTTCATTTATTGAGGATGATTGTGAATAGTTCAAAGATTGATTTTTTCCATAAGCTAGTATTATTTTTAATTAATAGATACTCGATGCTTGTGATGTTGGCACTAAGTATTCTATATTTGCTAAGATTCTCTGAGCAGCTACAATATTCTGTAGAACAGTTTTCTTTAAGTCAATTTTCAGTCGGTGAATTGGGAATGATTTATCTTACAGCAGTGGGAATTGTTTTACCTTTACATGAATATGCCCATTTTTCAGTTTATTATAAATATTTGAAACCTCCTAAAGTGACCTTTGGTTTTTCAATCCGTTATTTTTCAATGCCGGTCTTCTTTATAAAAGTTCCTTTTTATAGGTTATTATCAGATAAGAAAAAAAATGAGTTGATATTAGCGGGGATTAAATGCCAAGTTGCAATTTGGTTTTTCCTAAGTGTCCTTCACATGGTGAATCCTTCTCACTTTGTCAGTGGTCTCCTAATAGTCAATTTAGGTTTAATTGTCACAAACCTCTTACCTTTTTTGAAACTAGATGGATATTGGTATCTTAGTAACTTTCTAAAAGTAGATGATTATATGATTTACTTTAAAAATATGTTCTCTTCAAAGGCGACTTTTAGAATTGATATTCTGATTCTAGGGATTTTAAATTACATCTTAATTGCCTTGTCGATTTGGAGTTTTACTCATAACATCATTACACTTTTCACTTGATAAGGAGAAAACGATGGAACATTATGCTCTCTTAAATGGTAGTTATACACATGAGACGCTTTATGATCTGAAACCTGTTAGAGCAGAAGGAGCCTATTTATATAGCCAGGAAAATCGGAAATATTTAGATCTGAGAAGTGGTCTTTGGAATACCTCTTTGGGTTACGATAAGGAATTATATCAGAAGGTATCAGATAAATTTACTCAAATTTTAGAAAACAAGCTGCCCTACATTGATATTCATTCCTTTCAGCACAATAGTTATGAGGAAGTTGCTCAAAAATTATTAGCGATTACAGGAAATGCGTTTAAGCGAGTAATCTATACGAACTCGGGTTCTGAGAGTACAGAATTAGCCTTGAAAATTGCAGCCTATACGAATAAAAAAGCAGCTAAAAACCGAATTCTGGCATTTAAGAATTCATATCACGGAACATTTTTTGGGGGAGTTTCTGTCAGTGGTATTGATCAAGGCTTGAATACCTTGTTTTATCCCAAATACGGAGAAGTAACTTTTATTGATTTTCCTAAAAATCGAGAGGATGAGGAGAGAACACTAACGGCTTTAGCAAAGGATGCGGCCTTGTATGACGTGATGGTGATAGAGCCTGTGCTAGCTTCTGCGGGTGTTTATTATACGAGCGAAGCTTTCTTTAATAAGTTATTGAAATTACTGAGAGAGAATCAAGTGCTTACGGTTTTCGATGAAGTGGCAACTGGATTTTTCAAAACAGGCTTACCCTTCTTTTTCAATCATCTATCAGAGGTTCCAGATTTAATTTGCTTGAGTAAGGCCATTAATAATGGAATCACTCCCTTTGGTTGTGTTTGTGTTGCGGAAGAATTGGATCACCGATTGCAGAAATCAACTAGCACTAAAGAGCATTTTTCAACTCAAAACGGGAATTTATTGGGAATGGTTTCGGCAGAAGTTATTTTAGATTATTACCTAAAGGAAAAATCTTCGCTTGAAAATCGCGTCACATGGATTTCGGAAACTATTCGGAATATTTTCGATGTACAAGGTGTAGTCTATCGCACTATTGGAGTAATGACCTCTGTGCGAACGGCTTCAGGTTATGCAACCCAATTGGTAAAAGAATTGGAGAAACTGGGTATTCTTGTATATTTATATATAAATGATGATGAGGAAGGTTTATCGATTATGCCACCGCTTACTATTGATGAAGTCAGTCTTGAAAAAGCATTGACCATGATTGGTAAAAAGGTAGTGAAATATCAGTGAGAACCGATACTCTATTGAAAGGGGGTGAGGAAATGGAAAAGGAACTAATCAAATTTGAAGAAGTAGATTCTAAGGAGTTCAATGGTTGGGCTGAGCTTGGTCTTGCATTTGGATTTGGTATGGTAACTGGTACAGCAATAATTTTAACATAATTATGGCAAATACAGCATCTCATACATAATATTATATAAGGAGAAATATTATGGAATTTATTGATAATATGAAACAGGACCTTATTTTTGAAGAAATTGACTCACCTGAATTCAATGGAAATGTTAGGAATTTTGTTGAAGGATTTGGGGTTGGTTTAGGGATTGTAGCAGGAGTTGTGGCTTTAACTTAGGAGGAAATTTATGAAAGCGTTAGATAATTATGTGAATGAACTAGTCTTTGAAGAAATCGTAACAGACGAATTTTATGGTGACGGTTGGTTTCTTGGTGGAGTTACAGCTGGTGTTGTAGTCGGAGGATTGATTGTACTGACTTAGTCTGTAATTACTTTAAGCTAGTATTACGAGTATCTTTATGAAAAATGAAGTCATCTAGATAGAGCGATTCTGGATGACTTTATTTTTTAAAATAGATATGTGTTATAATAGAGTTGTGCTATAATAATAGAACAATGGAGGTATAGTCATGAAAAATACTCAGCCGAATAATCAGGAATTAAAGCGAATCTTTGTGTCCATTATCATCCTTGGTCCTTTGGCAGTCACTATGATGGATAGTAGACCGCTGGTATCCGCTATTTGTATCGCCTTCATCTTAATGCTGGCCTTAAAAGGATTGGTCAGTTTAAAGGATAAATAAAGCTCGTTTGCCAAACCTTGTTCCTCATCAATAGGGGCAAGGTTTTTCTTGTACTCAGAGTTAGAGAGAGTTCTTGAAGATTAAGGTTTTTTTAAAACTGTGTAAGCGTCCAATAACGAGGTATCTATCTTGAATCCCTATTATCCGATATACTAATAAAAAGATAAAAAATCGGAGGAAACAGATGCCAATCAATTTACTAGACCTAGGCCTTGTTCATCTAGTCTGTGGGAAAACAGATATGAGACAAGGAATTGACTCACTTGCTTACCTGATTAAAACTCAATTCCAACTAGATCCATTTTCAGGCCAAGTCTTCCTCTTTTGTGGAAGCCAAAAAGATCGCTTTAAAGCTCTTTATTGGGATGGTCAAGGATTCTGGCTTCTCTATAAACGGTTTGAAAATGGTAAGTTAACTTGGCCTGATGGAGAAAAGAAAATTCTCACTTTGACATCTGAACAAGTAGACTGGCTCATGAAAGGTTTTTCAACTACTCCAAAAATAAATCCCACAAAAAGTCGTGATTTCTATTGAAATCATGGCTTTTTTCGATATAATGAAGAAAAAGGAGGGCTAGTTGGCTTATGGAAGAATTATTGGCGATTATTGAACAACAAGCTGCTGTAAATCAACAACTAACCAATGAACTC
>NZ_JACBXX010000128.1 GCF_013415245.1 Streptococcus danieliae
TGGAAATCTCCGAAAGGCTGGAAATGCCGTCCCCATCAAGATAGTGTACAGAGTTTTAAGCGCAAGCTGAAGCGACTAACGACGAGGAAGTGGAGCATTGACCTAACGACACGGATTGAACGATTAAATTGGGTTATCCGCGGTTGGGTAAATTACTTCTCACTTGGTAATATGAAGACGATACTGACGCAAATAGATGAGCGTTTACGAACTCGTATCCGAGTCATTATCTGGAAGCAATGGAAGAAAAAATCGAGACGACTATGGGGACTTCTGAAACTAGGTGTTCCGAAATGGATAGCCGATAAAGTATCTGGCTGGGGTAACCACTATCAACTAGTGGCACAAAAGTCAGTCTTAAAGCGAGCTATATCAAAACCAGCCCTTACTAAAAGAGGACTGGTTTCTTGTCTAGATTTCTATCTTAAACGACATGCGTTAAAAGTTAGTTGAACCGCCGTGTGCCGAACGGCACGCACGGTGGTGTGAGAGGGACTAGAAATTAGCCTCTACTCGATTGCCCTTTGCAAGAGATTTTGAAAATATTCCTTATGATGGAATTATTAAAGGAGGAATAAGATGAAAGAAGTGAAGCAGGCAACACCATTTTTAGAGAAATATACGGATAATTTATCCGAGAAAGTTGCTAAAAAGTCCGAAGATTATCAGGTTTACGGTCGAGAAAAAGAGATCCGGGCGGTTCAAATCTCCTTACTCAGACGAAGCAAGAATAATCCCATTTTAGTGGGGGAGGCTGGAGTCGGAAAGACTGCGATTGTTGAAGGGCTGGCCTTGGCCATTTTAAGAGGTGAGGTTGCCCCTAGGTTGAGGAATTTAACGGTTCGATCATTGGAGTTGTCCAGTTTGATGTCAGAAGCTGATGGGGGCTTCATTGTGAAGTTTAAAAAGATTATTGAGGAGATGATTGAAACGAGAGGGGAGAATCTTCTCTTTATTGATGAGCTTCATACAATTGTGGGCGCTGGCAGTCAAGAAGGTCAGGCGCTGGATGCCGGGAATGTTATTAAGCCTGCCTTAGCCCGGGGAGATATTCAGTTGATTGGAGCTACAACACTCGATGAATTTCATGAGTATGTTGAAACGGATCGAGCGTTAGAGAGACGGATGCAGCCTGTGATGGTGGCGGAGCCGACCATTCCCCAAGCCATTGAGATTTTAAAGCAGGCAAAATTCATTTATGAGAACTTTCATCAGGTAAATATTAGTGATGAGGCAGTGAGACAAGCCGTTCTACTATCAGTTCGCTATCTAACAGATCGTTTTTTACCGGATAAGGCTTTTGATCTGATTGATGAGGCAGCAACAATTGCTTCAGCTGAAAATCTGAATCTGATTACGGATCGAGAAATTGCACAAGTGATTAAGGATAAGACAGGAATACCAGTCACCACGATTTTAAAAGCCGATCGAGAACGGCTAGCAGGTTTAAAAACAAAGATTATGGAGCGGGTCAAGGGACAGGATGAGGCCGTGGATACAGTGATTAATGCGGTTACCATTGCCCAGGCAGGGCTACAGGATGAACACAAGCCAATCTCTTCTTTTCTCTTTTTGGGATCGACTGGTGTCGGGAAGACCGAGTTAGCCAAAGCCTTGGCAGAGGGACTTTTTGATGATGAAGCCGCTATGATTCGTTTTGATATGTCTGAATATAAGCAGAAAGAGGATGTCACAAAGCTAATAGGAGACCGAAAAACAGGGACTAAGGGCTTGTTGACAGAGGGAGTCAAACGGAAGCCTTACTGCGTACTATTGATTGATGAGATTGAGAAGGCAAACGGGGAGGTTGTAGACCTGTTTCTTCAGGTGCTGGATGATGGACGCTTGACGGATTCTTCAGGGCGGCTGGTGAGTTTTAAGAATACCATTGTTGTGATTACAACTAATATCGGGGCGCAAAAGATTATCAAGCAGTATGAACTGAAGGGCAGTTTTAAGGATTTAACGGCCAGGGATCGGAAACAGTTTGAGAAAAGCATGGGGACAGAGTTAAGAACAGAGTTCCGTCCTGAATTTTTGAACCGAATCGAGCATAAGCTGATTTTTAATATGCTAGATGAAACGGTTGGGAAGGAAATTATTGTGAAGAACCTTCAAAAAATGAAGGAGAGAATGGCCAATAAACAGCTTTTGTTTGCTTATTCGCCTGAGCTAGTCGATTATTTGTCAGATGTCGGAACGGATGTAGAGAATGGGGCACGGCCTTTGGAGCGGATTATCAAACAGAAGATTTTAGCCCCGATAGCCAAAATGAGCCTTGATTTAGAAGACAATGGCTTGGCTCACCGTATCTATGCCTGGATCGATGGAGAAGCCCCTGATGAATATCATCGGATTGATCAGCGAGAGATTCGTTTTGATATTCAGTCTGATGATTTATTTTTAAATGAATCAGTGATGTGACCCTTTATAAGCGTTTCGCTTATGATTCTGTATACTGCTACTGTCAAAGAAAAAAAGGAGGACATTTATGAAATATCATTTGACAAATCCGTTTAAGAAGGTAAAAGAAAAGCTAGACTTTGTGGCAATACCCTTTGCTACTTTTCTAGCTTCAGTACTTCCTACATCGGTGTCTGCGGACGATCCCTTTGCAAAGGTAAATACTTTATCCAATCAAGGAGTTACAAAATTCCAGGGAATTGCTATCGGTATCTTTTCACTCGCTCTGGTTGTGACAGGACTTATTTACGGATTTGGCGGTCGTGAAATTAGAGCTAAGATTAAAGAGTATTGGTGGGCAATTGCGCTTGCAGTTGTGGTAGTATTTGCTGGAGTAAGTATCATAACGTGGCTCGCTGGTTTTGTGAAGGGATCGGGGTAATCTAGATGAACTTTCCCTTATTAAAAAAATCGAGACCCTTGATCAGTGATGATCTATTTCTTGAAATAAGCTGGCTGGATGGTAAGTCTCCGGAAGATGATCCGGAACTTTTACGGGTTATTGAAGAGTTAGATCAGAGATACCTGGAAATTTTTGATCATGCAATTGAAGAAAGGCTTCCTTATCTGACCTTTCATCAAGCAGAAGTTCTATTTTCAGAGCTTAGAGAGGTTTATGGACAGTATCAATTCAAAAAGGTTGCCATTGCCCATCTGAAAGGGAAGGAAGTAGTGACGGAGGGAGAAGTCTTTGCGAGTCCCTTGATTATCGATTCGGACTATCAGAATGTCTTATTGCCTCTCATTCAGTCGATTTTGACCCACCCAGATTTTGAGGATTATAGCTATCAAGAGAAGCGGGAATACTTTGAGAATCAGATTTATCCAGTCTATAAGCAGAGTCTCGATTTATTGGATTCTTCGCTTCCAATTTTTCCAGTTGAAGGTGAGGAAGTTTCCAGGGTTCCTGTCCAACCAATAACAGAGCAGCCTTCTTCAGTCGCAGAGTCAACAATTCCATCGCTCAAAAAAGTTTATCTTCTACTGAGTATTCTGGGATTATTAGCGGGGACTGGTTTTGGATTATCTGCCTGGACGATGAGTCACTTGTCGCAGAAAACAGAGCAACTCAACTATCTCTATAAAGAATTAAAGGATTTAAAGACAACTCTTTCAACTGAAAATGAAGTGGATGTCTTTAGTCGCTACTTCTTAACCAGCTATTATTCTGGCAACAAGGAAGTATTGGTTGACTTTCTTTCTGATGGGGATGCTAAATACACGGCTCCTCAGGAAGGCCGCTTACAGTCAGTTTTGTTGGAGAAAATCGACTATGATTCGGACAAGGATGAATATGAGGTGACTTATGTTTTATCTTTGAAACAGGAAGATAAGCTGACCAGTCTTCGACAAACCTTTTCGATTCAGAAAAAGGATTCCGCTAAATACGGCTATATCATTGTTCGAGAACCCCGAGAAACTGAGTATTTGAAATCAGAAGAATAGTTGAACAGCAGCAGGTGAAGGACTTGCTGCTTTTTTGTACAAGAAGTTGTTCATTAAGTTATATAACTTTTTGTGCATATCCTTTAGCTGTACCTTTAGAAACTATTTGAGGATTATTTTGTAGACTAAGGGAGAAATACGCATCAGAAAGGATACAGTATGGATAGTCTACAAGATCATTTTATTGACGATCTGCTGGCGGATTCTCTGCAGGCAGCTAGTTATTTAAGACAGATGAGTTGTTGCCATCTACAGGTTTTTACCTATGATTGCCAGCAATGGATGGGGAATTACCTCAAGAGATACTGGGCGGCTTCCCCAGAAATTCAATTACAAATCTTTTTGTTTTCGGGATTCTCTGCTCCTAGGAGGGAGGTAGAACAGATTGATTGATTTACTTGAAATATCGCTTTATATACTCATGCAGTTGTTCAAGAAAAACACGGTCTTATTTATCATCCTACTAAGTTTAGTGAGCTATTTGGGATATAGGGGCTTAAAAATTGGATGGCCGTCTATTCATAGACTCAGCAAATTTCTAGTTGCTGCTGTTAGAGATCCAAGGAAGATTCTCATTCAATTGAAAAGTTTGAAGAAAGTAGAGACTTGGCGGAAGGTTTTATTATGGCTACCAACTTATATCGGTCTGTGGTTAGTAAACCTCCTTTTTCGTCTAGTTTATGCCCTCCCTTTCATAGGCCGTGAGCGGAAACGGTTCAACAAAGAGGTCAAACCGATTCTAGCTTTTAAAACCTTCCAGAGCTTTATTTACATGGGGCTTGGCTTTAGCTTCCTTGCTTTTTTACTGACAAGTTATTTAGTGACCGTTCTTCGAGCGATTATTCCCTATCTCTATTTCATGGTTTTATCAATTAAGGATGAAAGTCTCTATAGAGCCTTTGACTGGACGAGTTTGTTGATCCAAAATCTTTTGAATGCACGGGTATTTGTCCTGTCTCCAATTCTAGCTTTTCCAATTTTTACTTTAGGTTTAATCGCTGCTTGGAGATCCGCTTGGATTAATTTTGAGCAGTATCGTGATTACAATCATAATGAGGAAGGGGACGATCGCTTTGCGACTACTAAAGAGATTCATCAGCAGTACAAGAAAGTCCCAAACAAGAGCTTGACTTATCCAGGTGATGGTGGGGTGCCTGTTCTACATGAAACGAGAAAAAATTTAGCTGGTGTAACCTTAGCTTCTCAGATGAAGTGGCAGAATCGAACAGTTGGTAGGTATATCTATCAGGCACAGAGGATCTTAGGAAATTTAGGGCAAGTATCTGGGGATTACTATATAGAAGATGCTACGGTTAATCTTTTGGATATTGGGATCACCCGATCTGGTAAAGGGGAAAGCCGTGTAGCTCCAATTATCGATATTAATAGTCGAGCAGAGAAGCAGCCTTCGATGGTCATTCAGGATCCGAAGGGAGAACACTATCAAGCTTCTTATAAAACCATGCGAAAGCGTGGCTATGATGTCGAAGTTTTGTCCTTCCAGAATATGGATTGGTCGATGTCCTATAATCCTTTGGAGTTAGCAATTTCGGCTGCGAAACGTGGCTACTATGAAAAAGCTCAGACTCGTGTCAATGCCGTTGCAGAAGCGATTTTTCCGCAGCCAAAAGGCGGAGGCAAGGGTAACTCAGAATACTTCCGGAAATCCTCTATTTCCTTGTTTAATGCCTTGACTATGGCACTTATAGATCGAGCTAATAAGACCTTTAAAAATGGCGAGGAGGATGCCTGGGACACCATTACCATCCACAATATTGCTAAATTTTTGGCGAATTTGGGATCAGAGGATGTATTTGTAGATAGTGATGGGGAAATCGTTGAAAACCCAGAAAAAGGACAGAGTGTTTGGAAGAAGTCTAAGCTAACCGTTTATTTTGATAATCTCCGGAAAGTCAATCAAAATCAATTCTCTAAATTTAGACAGATGGCGGACATGGAGTTCCGAGCTTCGGATTTTGGAGGCGATGAGACAAAAGGAAATGTCTACTCCAGCATGATGACAGGAATCAACCTATTCCTTCAAGACAATGTGGCCAAGTTGACTTCTAAAAATTCTATTGATTTGGAATCGGTGGGATTTCCAAGGCGCTTATCGGTCAAGCTTCGTTCTAGTCGGAACCGTTTGATGGAGAATGAGTTTACCCATAAAACCGCTAGAATTAGCATTAAAGATGCTAGAAACGGTAAAGTCTATGTTCAAAATGCGACAGCCTTAATTGATGCGGAAGGTTATCTGACCTACTGTATTGCTCCTAAATTGCCTAATCAATTTATGTTCTTGATCGATTTTGATCATGACAATAATGGAACTTCAGCTATTCGTTCTGTAGAGTTTCAATTTTCAGCTGAAAAAATCTACGGGGAGCTGGATTTCTACACAGGCAAGCCGGCTCTCAAAGGAATTAGCATCTCGATTGATGAAGCGGGTCAATCCTTGATTCAGGAGCAGGATGTGGAGTTGATTTACTCAGACAATCCAAAAATTATTTATTTAGTGACTCCTCCCAATCGAACCGAATACAATTCGATTGTTTCGCTCTTCCTAGATCAATTGTTCAATGCCAATTATGAGCTGGCCTTATCGAATGGCCGCAAATGTATCAATCGGATTCTCCATGTCCTAGATGAGTTTACAAACATGCCAGCCGTTCCGAACATGGACACTAAAATTTCAATTGGTCTTGGCCAGAATATCTTGTATTATCTCTGGATTCAAAATTTGGAGCAGCTGGTGGCTGAGTACGGTGAGAACGTAGCTAAAACGATTCAGGATAACTGTTCACTTCAGGGCTATATTAAGTCGACGTCACAAGAAACCAATGAACGTTTCAGCAAGCGCCTAGGCAGTCGAACTATTACTCGGAGACGACGCTCAAGCAATATTTTGGATGAGGCGAATCCAAATGTTTCCGTTGATCATGTTCGACAAGAACTTTTAACTCCGACACAATTGGCCAAACTCCAAGAGGGGGAAGCAGTTATTCTACGAGGTGTCAAAGGTCGGAGTAATCGAGGCCACAAGGTAACGACTGATCCGATTTTCCTTCATGACAAGACTAGCCTACCTTATCGTTACATGTTCCTACAAGAAGAGTTTGACCAGTCTATGAACTTGGCGGATATTCCAGTTGACAGTGAACACCGGAACTTGAATTTACAAGATGTGGCCATTGATGGTGAAGGAGCCTTTAAAAATCTGATCGACTGGCGGCATCGCTTCAATGCTGGCCTCGGCAGCAATACAGGAGAGAGTCCAAAATTAGCAGGTCGAGGCAGGACTCAGATTCAAGGGCAGCCCCAAGCAGTCCAGTCGACTGAAGAATTATTTGAAGCCGTAGTAGCTAGTGTGATGGGCGGCGATGCTTTACCTGGTTATGAGGAGAGTTTCCTAGGAGATGATTTCTTTGTGGATGATGTGATGTAGATTTTAATGACAGTTACTAGAACTGAGCAGGGATCTAACTCTGTTCAGTTTTTTTGGGATTTTAAATTATATAACTTTGCTTTTTAGCTCGCTATTGGCTATAATAAGGCTAGAAAAGTAAAAGGAGAAATGGTATGAAAGTAGGGAAAGTTGCTCGTTTAGTAGTTTGTGGTCTCGTTATTTTCTTCCTAGCTGCCTGTGGCGCAAAATCACCAGAAGATCTTGAAAAAAACGTATTGAAAGATAGCTATACAGGATATTCGCAGGAATCTGGGTATGAAGGATTAGATTTTAGAGCAGGTGGAGATACTTTAACTTTTGATAAAAGTAAGAAATTAATCAAGAATAGTCACGGTGAAGAAATCAAATATGGAGTTGTTCCGGATGATCAAGTTAAGAAAATTCCTTCTAAATATAGAGGAGCTTTAGTTGACCTTGAAAAAGAGTTAAAAGAAACGGATAATTTTACAATTGCTGTAGGAGATAGTGCTGATACTCCTGAAAAGGCTGGTGCTTATTACCAGGTTGCTTTACAAAATGGTGGTAAAAATATCCGGGTTATCGAGCTTCGCCGAGGATATAAGTATGAGAATGCTTATTATGATTTTTCCGGTGTAGCGGATTAAAAATGAAAGTCTCAGAAATGAGGCTTTTTTGTTGCCCTTTAAAAGAGATTTTTAAATTATTCCTTATGATGGAATCACCAAATAGAAATTGGAGGATTCTTTCATGAGATATAATACTTTTTCCGATCTTGTCAATGATATGGGCGGGGCAGACTTCATGAATAACGATATTGTAGACGAAAATGCTGCAAAATTGGCAGAGTTTTATTCCTACTGGGGGAATTATTTGGAGTCTGCCTCAGTATTTTTATCCTATTTAGCTTATCTACCAGGAAGTATTGCCAAGGTTTTTTATCAAATCACGGTTAGCTTAGAACATGTGTTTAATAATATGTTCAAGTTGTTTGGTTTATTTGGCTATCTAGGTGATAATTCAACTTTGATTGGTCAATTTTATTACTGGTTCCAAGTGCTTGGGATAAGCATATTTACCTTGGTACTGATTGTTTCGGCTTTACTGGGAGTCTTCACAAAGCCTGTGAAGTATAAAAATGTGATTACGAATTTCTTGTTGGTCACCTTTATGACGACGGCTTTGCCTCTAGGTCTAACTACTATCACACAGGCTATGGCTGAGGATGCCCGAGCGATTCAAACCCTGTCTTCTGGTAAGGAAGATTATTCGTCTTTAGCTATTCAACCTATCAAAAATAATGTGGTTGATTTAAAGATTCTGGTGGACAATGATTTTTCAACAGAGTTATTTCCCTTAGATCGTTATGGCTATATTAAACCTGTTCAGAAAGGCTCAACTCCCGTCAATAATATTACAGACGATCCAGTAAAAAGAGATACGACGGACTTTGTGACGAAAATTGATTTTGCAGCTACTTATGGTGCTACAAATAGTGTGGTATTGGATCAAATGAATAAGCGAGATGGTAAGAAAGATACTGGTATTAAAGGATTGTTTCTTCATAAGTTAGACGCTAACCAGACAGGTGTTGAGACCATCACAGAACATCGTTTTGCGAAGGGATTAAATTCATTGGAACCTGTTTACATGAGATACAAAGTAAACTGGATTGGAATGTTTATTCAATTTGGTATTCTAATGGTTCTGTTGGGTACTATGGCTTTTAAATTTGTTAAATCAGTTTTTGATATTACCATTCAGGCTATGATTTCTCCCATTGTGGGCTATAGCTCTGTTTCTAACTCTACAAAGTATAAAGAATTACTGAGGACTATTGGAGGTGCTCTAGCAGGGATTATGTTTGAGGTGATTATCATTCGAGTTGTTTTAGAAATTTGTAGAGATTTACCAACCTTGTCTGTCTCTGCTATTACCAAACTATCAGGTGGATTCTTTGATCGGCTAAATATGTGGGAACAGGTATTATCGGCTTCTTTCGTCTATCTAGGCTTGTTCTATGCGACTATGCAAGGAATTGCCATGGTCGAACGTTGGTTGGGTGTGTCTACAGCTCAAAGCGATTCAGCTCAACAATTGATGAGTTCTGTGATGGCTGGAAATGCGCTTTTCAATGGCGCTCGTGGATTTGGGCATGGTGCTCTGGCTGCAGCTGGTATGGGAGCTAATCTTGCAGGGGCTGTGCCTGACTTTGTAGCTGGAGGAAGTCGGGTTATCGGAAACAGTCTAGCCGCTACAGGTGGAGGTATTCGAGGTTTTGGTGATGCTGTAAAAGATCAAGGTTTTGTGAATACTGCAACTGGCGGATTAAGTAACATGGTCAACCTGGCCGATGCGATGGGGCAAGATGCAGTTGGGAAGGTGAAGGATTTTGCTGGAGGTGTCGCAGATAATCTAAGTCAGAAAGAGCAGGCAGGTCACGATGCGACTTATGCTGCCTTTAAAAATCCAGCAGCTGAACCTAAAGTAGGCTTCAATTCTAGGATGAGTGCCAATGCTGATTATGGTTTGAATCGCTCTGGGTATTATGGGGGAGCGCCTCTCTTCTCAGATTCTGCCTCTGGTAACGGTTCGTCTTTAGGGACAGACAGTAGTTCATCCGGTGGAGGAATCACAGATCCTACCTTGGCGGCAACAGATCTTTCAGCTCCTGATTTTACAGGTATTAGTGATCCTAGTCCTGTAGGTGCTGGAAATTATTCCAATGCGAGCGCTCCGAACCTTTATCCGGAGACAAGTCTAGATGCTCTATCACCAAGCCAAGCATCTTCTATTCCTAATGAGGGCTCTCGGGTTGATCCTCTAGGCGCTCCTAGTGAACACCTCAGACAATCTGGCCAAGAATTCCAGGCAATGAACCAACAGATGAATCAAGCGGTTCAACAGATGCCAAATCAAAGTCCGTTACAAGGTCTAGGATTTGATGAAGATGAGGGGTAGAGAGAATGGATTTTAAAGATAAGATAGTTGTTATTACGGGGAGTCTGCGGCCGCTTAGTCGTAAGGATGCTATTCGTTTGCTTGAAGCTAGGGGTGCAATTGTACATACTTATATTTCAGCGGCTACAAATATTTTGATCACAGGTCACCGCCAATTGGATCTCTTTCAACCAGAGAAGCGATCCAAGAAGTACCAGGCAGCTATGCGAAGGATAGCAGAGGGGCAAGTGATTGAAATTGTGACGCAGGATCGATTTTTTCAGTTAGTAAAGGAGTCTCAGAGATGAGACTTCTTTTTTTGCAGTGAAGTGACTCTTTACAAGAGATATTGGTTTTATTTTTTACCATAGAGGCAAAAGAATGGGGAGGAAGTTATGGATGAGAAATATGGCGTACCTAGAGATATTTATGCTCGGGTCAAAATTATTGGATTGTTTATGGTCGATCTTGTCTTTGTGGGAGGTTCAGGTGTTATGGCTTTGTCCTTTGCATTGAAGGTATTTCCACCGAGTCAGTGGGCTCAAATGCTGCTTTTTATCATTTTGAGTCCGGTTTTGAGTCTGTACCTGATTCTTCCTACCAATGGCGGGAAGAAGAATTGGAATAGTATGTACTTGTTTTTTAGACGGCGGCGCAAACGCTATGTCAGTTTAAATTATATTCGAGGGGGAAAATTGTAATGGCTATTCGAAAAGCTGAAAAACCGGTTGAAAACAAAAAGCCCTTGGGGCGGGTATCTGAGCGAAAAGGCTATTCGGAGTCTTATTTTGACTTGAATTCCTGTGTTGATTTACTGGATGTAAAGTCGATTATTCCCAACCAACAAGCCTATATCCAACTGGTAGATTTGGGTTATCTCCAATTGATGGAAATACCAGGTAAAGATTTAGGCTCCCTGTCCTGGAATGAGATGATGCGTACCATTCAAAATTTTGAAAAGTGGCTTTCTGATTTTAATACAGATATTCAGATTGAGACGACAACCTTACCGACCAATACAGCTCCCCAGATTACTGATTTACGGCATCATTTGAGCCTGGTTCGGGAGGAGAAGGCCAAGTTGCCTGTAGATAGCCGGCGGTATCTTCAGCTGCAAGATCGAGAGGAGTTGTTGCTTAATCAAATTCGTGTTGAAGAAAGTATTCAACAGGAAATTTACAATACAGAGTTTATTTTATGGTTGTTTGCACCTACAACGATGGAACTAGATGATCTGGTTCGGAAGGCTAAAACGTATGGCAATAATGATTTTGTTCCTCAAGAAATTAGCTATGACAAGAAGGTACAAATTATGAAGCAGTATAACAACATGAATGAGAAGGTATAGGAGGTAGAAGATGCCTAGTTTATCAAAAAGAAAACAGCGGAAGCTCAGATCCCAGGGCTATGATTTAGCTTTTTTGAGTCAGATTCAACCACAAGGCAATATTGATTTCCGGAAAAATGATCGTTACTGGATTAGTGGTGATGGGTATCATACAGTTCTTCATTTTTACGAATACCCTTCTAAAGATCTGGATCGCTTTTGGTTGTCGGAACTATTATTGAATCCAGGAACCAGAGCCTTCTTGTCTCTTTATCGGGAAAATAATCGGGTCTTGGCTCAAGAAATTCCGGATTCGATTGAAGAAAAGTGGACTCGAATTACTGGGAATAGCAAGATAGCCAATAACCAGAAAGAACTTGATGAAATCCGAGACTTGGAACTGCTGAACCGAGAAATTGACAAGAAGAATATTGCCATGCTAGGGATGTATGTTCGAGTGTTTCTATCGGCTTCTACAGAGAGTGAGTTATTTAGAAAAGTCGATGAGGTTAAGGATAAGACTTCTAACTTCAAGTCAACAATTCTTGCAGGGGAGCTGGATTTTGAATACCATTCTCCCTTCATTCCAGCTAAATACCAGATTGATCTGCCAAACAGTCGCAGGGGGATTCCTGTTCCTGCTCATGATGTGGCGGGCGGCTATTTCTTTAACCATACCAAGCTCGAGGATCAGCGAGGGGTCTATCTTGGTTGGACTCCCACCAAGGGAGCGGTCAACTTTAATTTCTTAGAGCGGAATGACCGGCGGACTCGTTCCTTTATGATTTTATCGGGGAACCCCAAAATGGGACAGCGATCATTTTTGTTAAAGCATACAGATGGTCTTTACGCTAAAGGGCAGTTTATTCGGAATTTTGATGCCAACGGGACTTTCTTAGATCAGACTCGGCAACAACATGGCTTGATTTTGGATTTATCAGGAGAAGCTAACCGCATCAATATTTTTCAAGTATTTCCAACAGTCACTAACGAAGACGGGACAGAGGTCGATAAGAAAAAATCCTATAACCTGCATACGCAAAAATTGAAGAGTATTTTCAAGCTCTTGAATGAGGATGTTAGCGGCGATGATTTAACCACTTTTGGAACCCTCTTAAATGATTTTTATATCTCAGAGGGGTTGTGGGCTCGAAATCCGAAATTACATCCGGAGAGGCTCAAGGCGACTGATCTAGTCAATGAAGAATATCCGATTCTATCGGATTTTGTCTTGTATGTTGATGATTACCGGCGGCAGCTGGAACAGAAGAAGAGTTCCAATGAGTCGGAATTGGCTTCGGTCAAACGAATCTACAATACGTTTAACGAACTTCTGACAACTCATGCGGATATTTTTGAAGGGACAACAGAGTTTCGAGATATTACCTCTGAACAAGTGGTGACTTTTGATTTTTCGGGATTAAAGGGAACGCCGCAACTTTTAAATGCTCAAATCTTCTCTGTGCTCTCCCTAGTATCGGCAGATATTGTCAATAACGGGAAACGCTGTAAACAACTGATGAAAGAGAATCCTTCTCTATCGGAGATGGATATGCAGCACTACATTGTAAATATTAGTGAGGCTCAGACCCTGATTAATCCTAAGTATGAAAGTAGTGTGGAGCTTTTAGCAGATATTATTGATTCTATGGGGGATAACTTTGCAGGTGTCGTTCTATCTGTGAACTCGCTTCGAGGGATTCTTTTTGAGGGAGGTCAAGGTAGTCATAAGGATCCTTATGTAACAGCCGTGCAGCGGATTTTCGGCTTGATGCAGTATAGAGTTTTTGCTCAAACCGATGAAACCAGTATCCCTTTGTTGGCTCAAGCCCTGGCAGGATCGATGAATCAGTCAGAATTGGAAACTTTGCCACGTTTGATTAAGGGGCAGTTGTTTTTGAATATTGCTGGGGTGGGGAACCTGGTTTTCAACCAGCAGTTGTTAGCACCAGAACTAGGCCGCTACGGTGGGATTCAATAAGGAAAGGAAGTCATCATGTCACGTAATATTTTTGGATTTGTTGGAAGAACAGTAGCTTCTGTTAAGAGTGGGATTGCTATTCGGAAAGCTGTCATGGAGAAAGAAAAGTCCTATTTTGCCTCTGAAGAATCTGATCCGGAACGCTTAGAGGCACAAAAACAAAGAGATCAAGAGTTTATCCAATCTCTGAAAAAGTTAGGGGTTGCTGTTCTTGTTTTTCTAGTTTTTTACGCTATTTTAAGAACGATTTTGAATCTTTGGTGAGGATTGAACGATGAAAAAATGGTTAGCTAGTCTCTCTGTTTTTATCGTTATTCTTTGGATGGGGGTTACTCTCCTGGCTGGTATTTTTGGAGCTATTTCGGGAGGTCAGGATGCCGATTGTTCAGCAGCTGCTACTAGTTCTGGCACTGCTGCTCAAGCTCCAGAAGGAACCAGTGTGACAGAAGATCAACTGGTAGTCGCTAAAAAGATTCAAGCGGTCGCTTTAGAATATGGCCTAGATGAAAATAAGGCCTATGGGGCGATTGGAAATGCGGAACAAGAAAGTTCCTTGATGCCGCCTTTTGTGGAGCTGAATCACCTTTGGAGTTACTGGGCGAATGCCAATAGTGTTGAGGATGCTGTGAGAGAGATTCAGAAACATGGTACCAAGGCGGAGGCCTTGTTTGTGAACGGATTTAATTCGGTGATTGCTGCTTATGGAGGCGGCCTTAGTGATGAAGGTTACCGAGGTGGTTCCCCTGATGGCAGTCACTGGGTTGGTTTTGGTATCTGGCAATGGACTGGTTACAACGGGGTTATGCCCTATTTTGATTGGGCAGATGCTAATAAGAAAACTAAGGCCGATATTGATAGTATCTTGTTGTTTGCCTTCTCAGATAGCAGCGAATTTTTCAAGCCCTATACGGCCGAAGGTGACTATTATTATAAGCGCTTGGAAAAAATTAAGGCCATGCCTGCAGCTAGTTCGCCAGCCGAAGGAGCTGCCATTTGGCTCAATCACTATGAGTATGCTGGACAAGCTCCAGGCGGAGGTGGTTTGGTTCATCTAGATCAGCGGCAACAATATGCGACAAACTGGGCTGTTCGCCTTGGTAAGGAGAAGGTGGACACGGACTATGGGAAATCGATTATTAGCCAGGCCAATACTATGTCGGCTCAGAAAAATTCTGAAAAGAATACGAATAACTGTGGGAAATCCTCCTCCTCTGCCAAAGGTAAGGGTGGGCACCCCTATAACCATGATTACTATTGGACAGCAGCTTTTCGGACTTACAACAAAGCTCGGACGATAGCGGCTGCAAACTTTGGATTCAGTACGCACAATGGGATTGATGTTGTAGCAGATTGGGGAATTGCTTTCTCACCGAAAGGGGAAAAGGGGGAGATCTTTTCAGTTTACAACGGAACCGTTGTCGGCAAGAGTCCTGGTTTTGGCCAGATCCTGATTAAAAGTGAACCTGCCGATACTGGATTGGATAAACCGGTTGTCCTCGAGTATACCCATCTATTGATTGATGGAGCTTATGGCAATGTCCAGATTGGCGATAAGATTGAGGCGGGTCAACGAATCGGCACAGAAGGGGATACCGGTTCCCCAGGACTCACTCATTTACATTTCGGGGTTCTAAATGCGGATGCGGTAGCCAATGGTGTTAACTTGTGGACTGGGATTAACTTGGATGAAAAGAACTATGGTGGCAGCGTTGATGATCCAATTATTGATCCAGGGCTTGTCTTGGAAGGAATTGAGATTGGTTGGTTTGATACAGCTGCGCCCAATTACCTAGGAGATGAATTTATTCAACCGAATCCATTACAAATTCGTGTAGACGGCACAACCAAAGAAGATCCTAGACTCTCAGGGAAAGGGAAGTAAGGAGGAGACAATGACCCAAAAAAGGGATAAACAGATTGGGGCAGTTGCTGCTTTAGCAATACTAACGATTATTCTATTTACTATTTATCAAGGCTTTAATAAGGATAAGCAGAATATAGAGAATCAGTTACTGGGGGAAAAGGCAGCGATTGTAACCTTGGACACTAAGAAAAATAAGGATGAGACCTTGCTAAAAGCTATTCAAAAAGGCCAAACTCTAAAGAATTATGAAAAATTAGAAAACCGGAAAAAGACGGTTTTTGAAGAGTATTTCAAGTTATCGAAAGAGCTATTGGCAGCTGAAAAAGAGAAGCAGGCGAAAGAAGTCGAGAAACTGAGAGAAAAGATTGATGATGTCATGGTATTAGGGGAGAGTCGAGAACTCTTCTTCTACCGTGGATCCGATTGGAAAATGGTTCTTAATCGCCAGATCCCTGACTTTACCTTCACAGTCCAAGCAGCTGATAGCATTAGTATTGTTGATGGGGAGGGAAGAACCGTACTTCTCATGAAGGTCTGGTACAATGAGGAGGCGAATAAATTTCAATTGTTGTCTATGGTCAAGACTTTTGAATGGTGGGCACCGACTGATGTCTTTGTACCAGGATCAGGAGAGGTTGGTGTCCTTTCTTCAAGTGAACAAGGGAAGGATGGTGATAATCAATGAGAAAACCGATTAAACTAGAGATCATTTTACGGTCGATCATTGTAGTTTTATTGACAGCTCTTCTTGTCTTGGTGCCTTTAACGGTATCTGTATCTAAAAGCCTGATTTCAACAAACCTAGAACTAGAGTCTACCCGTAAACTCAAGGAGAAGAAGGAAGAAGAGACTCGAAAACTTGGCCAAGAACTGGCCAGGGAACAGGAAAAACTTGTCCAGGACTTTCTAGGCTTTCCTCTCAGCGAGCTTAAACAGGATGAACAGATTGTGACCGACTATCTTAACACAATCTTCTCCTGGAAAAATGGCCAAGAGTATGATGAGCAAAGACAGATTTTGGAAGCAGGCGCTGCCAAGGGAAGTGAGGAGCTACTCAAGGTCATTATGCCGCCTAACTACAGAGTTCCTGTCCCCAAGGAGCTAGTTGGGAAGATCAAGGACAACGATATTGATATTAACGGCCTTAAATCAAAATTGGTTCAAACTCGATCGGAACGGCTGTCTTGGTCAAAATCAGCAGCAGCCGAGGTGACCTATGTAGCTATGATTACCTATCAGGTCTATGTCAATGAAGCAGATCTATCTGGCGACTATCGAACAACTCGTGATATGGTCTTTACTCTTACGGTATCCGGCGATTCGGATCGAAAAGTGACAGAAGTTCAGTATGGATTTGTTCAGTAGATGTATTGAAAAAGGGACGATAAGTTGTATAATTTATTGTCTCTTTTTAATTGACTTAAAAGGCAATTTATAGGATAATTAGAGTATATAAGTTATATAACTTTTCTATTTGAAAAGAGGCAAATGATGAGTGTGAAAGCCAAAGCGAGTCAACCAGGTGTAAGAAAGTTGAGAGGGAGAAGAAAACAGGCGACTCCTATTTCTCCCGAAGTGTATGAAAAAAAGCAGCGTTATCCGTTTGCGCTGCACTATGATGTTCGCTATGAGAAATTAGAGGATTTGGTGGCTTTTTATGGAGCCAGGTCAGCATCTGAGTATTTGGAGAATCTCATTGTCCGAGAGTGGGATAAGATGCAACGAAAAATGAAATCAAAGGGGGATTAGATACCATGTTTAGAATCTATTCTGGAATACTTTTACTGATGTTCCTGGCGTTTGTTTCTGGAATTGCAACAATTGTCTTTTTCTTCCAATGGATCGGGATCAGCATGGCTTTCTTGCTGGTTCTAGGATTATTGGCCATGTACTTTATGCCAGCCTTAGTGCTTCCGATTGCGTTACTGGCTATAGGTGTTCATTTTACAGGTGACTTTTCTTTTGTCGCAGATTTTCTATCCCTTTTGATTGGGCTTTTCTGGATGCTGATGGCTTATATGGCCTATAGCTTGGTAAAAGAGTGGATTAAGGAATGGAAAGAGAATCGTTCCTGATTTATATCAGAGTTCTATCCTTGAGATAGAGCTCTTTTATCTTTTCAAAAAGATTGATATTGGTTTACGAATATTAAAAGTATGGGCGCTATTTTAGTCGAATCGGCAAAAATTTGTCAGATTCCAGGAAAGTTTCTATACTGACTTTTGAAAGGAGAATAATTGTGCTGAACGAAAGAGAATTACTAGTTATACTCATTTAAAATCAAAAGTTGAAAAATAATGGATGCTTAGTTTTGAAATACAACAATATAAAACC
>NZ_JACBXX010000092.1 GCF_013415245.1 Streptococcus danieliae
CCAAACCTTAAAATCCATTGTGAATAGAGAATGGACAAGGTCCTTTCTAGATACGTAGTGGTTTTATATTGTTGTATTTCAAAACTAAGCATCCATTATTTTTCAACTTTTGATTTTAAATGAGTATTAGGCTATATTGTACTCACTATTTATAGATTGTAAAATTCTACCCACTACAGTTGACAAAGAGCCAAAATTTTTCAAAAAAAAGACCATACTCGCCTTAGAACAAGGCAAGCACAGTCCTTAAAAGTATAGGAAATAGATTAATGAGCAGTGAAAAAGCAACCGCAAGAGGTGGTGGCTGTAATAAATAGGCTTGTCCGTCCGCCTTCTATCCTCGAAATAAGTCCAGGAAAGGGCGAGGATAAGCACGGATAGAAGGGCCTTTAAGACCGAACCTCCGT
The DNA here is from genome assembly GCF_013415245.1 of Streptococcus danieliae. Taxonomy (GTDB): domain Bacteria; phylum Bacillota; class Bacilli; order Lactobacillales; family Streptococcaceae; genus Streptococcus; species Streptococcus danieliae_A. The sequence goes on from NZ_JACBXX010000092.1 coordinate 408, forward strand.
AAAAGAAATTCAAGGCCGCTGCAATCAAAAAGCCACTACTGATTACCATTGACATCACGGAAATTCCTAACTGCTGCCGATAGCCATAGAAACTGAAAAATCGTTAGCAGCAAGGCATAAGTAAACAAGATATAAGCCATAACTCTTCCTCCATTTGGTCAAACGAAATTGAATGTAGATACCTGTGAAAAAAGATTCTTGCGAATCCTTTTGACGAGTGTTTTCCTTGTTGACTCGAGGTGCCCACACACAACCCTGCTGAAGCTATCAGGAGCAGTCAAACCAACCGACCACTCCTGCCTAACGCTCAGTACATATTCTTATTATATACACATATAGTATAAGTGATGTGGCTGTTTGTTGCAAGTGGAATTAAAAAATTATTTTCATTATTAGAATGAACTAGCACTTATCATTATAGTATGTAAACACCGAGCAGTTCCGTAAGTTGGAAATGCTCGGTGTTTCTATTTTGAAGCTTCTTGTCCTACTCCTTATCAGCCACCTTATATTCTTTGTAGCCGTCTGTCTCTAATCTAGCACGAAGATTTGCATAATCTTGTGTACTAAATCCAGAAACTTTATTAGCTGTTTCCAAATCAAGACTGTTATCAGCATTTACGTAGTATCTGTAACCGTAATAAGCATACTCCACAGAGTCATCAAACTTACCGGCTTTACTAATTTTATAGATAGTTACGAGGTAAATCTGACCAGAAACTGTTTCATCATATAAGGGAACTTTATAGGAAATGTAATCTTTTTGTTTTTCCAAGGTATAAGTTGCAAGCCCCGTATTTTGATGTTGAGATTTAGCATAAGGCTCATTTTTAGCCAATGCCTCAGCAAGATTAGAAATAGCCGAGATCTCTTTCAAACCGTCCACTTCGACTTCAATCTCAGTCGCCTCTAACTTCTTGCCCTCTGTCTGCAGATTTGATACATAGGATGGCGAAACCGTTAATTGAACCTTATCGCCATTTTTGTAATTGCTCTTCTTCCCTGAAACAGTAAAGAAATCGTAACCATCCTCATCTTCTGGTAATTCCACTTTACCATAGTTATTAAATCCGGAAAAAGTAACAGGATATTCTTCCAGCAAGGCTTTTGTGGAGATGGTTTCTGTTTTCTTAAGCCCCTCTACTTTAAATTCCTTGGACTCTTCCTTAATTGGAGACTTACTTGAAGAGGTTTTAACGGTCAAAGTTACCTTATCGCCATTACTCAATTCAGAACGCTTGTCAAATTTATAAGAAACACTGGAAATCATTGCCGCAGCTTTCTGATATTTCTGACCCAAGGATGCATCTGCATAAACCTCTGATAAAACGACCGCATCTTGATTCACCAAATCTTCTGTTTGATTTTTATTAAAGCCCGCACTTCGATAAGCAATTCGTTGAATTTCTTTGGAGTCATAACTAAGTTCACCAAATCCATCATATCCGGTAAACTCCACCTGAACCGCAGCAACTAAACTCTTAGGTTGTGACTGGTAAACCTGATAACCAACGCCTAATACTAGGACTGCTGCAGTAACTGCAGCAACTGCAACCTTATTCTTTAATGTAAATTCCTTGATTTTATCGACGTAGCTTCCAACTTGACTGACATCCATAAACAATTCTCCTTCAAAATAATCTGTAAAACTTTCCCGACTTCTGTCATTGATATAAGCACCAGCAAATTGTAGGTACACAGCACCTTAAATGACTAATCTACCCGATAGTACATATTCTCGTGGACACTACCTGTTGATACACTCAGAACATTGTAACGTTCACGACTAGCATCCGAGTCCCCAAATTCAACTCCTTTTGGAATGAAGGTCAATCCACCTGATGGAAGATTGTAGCCAAACATCAGGCTACCATTTAGATCTTTTACATAGTGAATTTGACTGCTCCCTGTCCCAAAGCTCGACGCATCAAAGACAATGGTCTCGCCATTCGGTTGTGTCCAGGTGCCATATAAGCTCGAATAGTCACCTGCACGAATGGCGTCAAGATTCATTTCCTTAGCAGCTGCTGGGGCAGCTTCTGGAATCACTGCTGGTACACTTAGCGGTTGCCAGTCAAAATTTGTTAAATCCAAACCTGTATCAGTGGGAACATCCTGCCCAACTTTAAAGGGCTTTTCTTCAATTACGGAAGCACCACTGTTATCGGCAGCTAACTTGTAGGTTGTTTGCGTTCCCTCACCATTTTGCGATAACCACTGCAGCTGGGTCACAGTACCATCCGAATTAATCTGAAAACCAGCGCGGCCACCGCCCACAGGTTGAACTTCAGAATGAGCCAAATAGGTGGATACCCCATTCTTAAGATAATAGATGGCTACTGCCTGCGCTTGCTCATTGTTTGATGAGACACCGGTTAAGAGCTCCTTTGTACCGTTTCCATCAATGTCATAAAAGACATAATGACTCACCTTATTGTCAGGGTCTGCTTTAATCTTGGTTAAGGTCTCTGCATACAACTGGTCATAATCCAATTCCTTGGCTTCCTTAGTCTCAGAGGAACTTTCTTTCGTCTCTGATTGGCTGCTAGATTGTTCGGTTGAACTTGAAGATGATGCCTTGCTTGATTCGACCTGACTGCTGGAGGGAGCTGTTGAGCTCGCTGATTGCGTTTGTTTTGTTTGAGCCTGACTACTGCTTTGCTCTGTTGAACTGCTTGCGGGAGCTTGAGACTGATTTGATTGGCAAGCCCTAAGCAGGAGGCTACAGCTAAGCAATAGACCAAGAGTGCTATATTTTTTCATTTTCTTCTAATCTCCAATAAGTGCTGTTTTCTATAAAAATTTAAAATTGAGAATCTATTCAACTTCCTTTTTTCCAGCTAGTCCCAAAGCCAATAGAACCGTTCCTAGCAAACTTAATGCTAGTCCACTTGTTGAGCCTGTCTTTGGCAGAACAGTCTCTTTGCTAGAGCTTGGTGCTGTTCCTTGATTAAACTTAGGAACATTCGCTGTCAAAATCGGTTGCTCAGCTGTGGTTACTGGATCTTTATGGAGCGTTTGAACCACCTCTGCTTTAGGAAGAGGATTTGGATTGCCTTTAACAGTTGGTAAGACTTCTGTTTCCACAATAAGAACTGACTTGCTGCCACGTAGCACAATCCGCTCGACCATTGGTGTCACCACATCTGTAACAGTCTCTGTAATCTCACCTGTCTCAGGGTTTAGACGATAGGTTACAGTCCGCATGGTATAGCCTTGGGAACCTGCTTGTTTTTCCAACTCTGTTCCCATCTCTAGACTTTGGTCATCGAGATAAACGGTACGGATCTCGACTAGATTAACCTGCGCTTGTTTGGCTTTTGTTCCCAAGGTGACAACCTTATCAATGACTGCTTCTTGGCGAATCGACGGCTCATTGGCTTGCGCCTCTTGACCAACTAAGACATAGGTCGTTGTGGTAATTTTTTGACCATCAACACCCCCGACTTCAAGGCGATAACCATAGTCTTGGGTATCATCCGCAACATAGTTGGTTTGATAAGAAAGCACCTCTACCTGGACCTTGGGTTTTGTACCAACCAAGATTTTCCCATTTTGGGCCGGGGTTGTTTTTGTTTCAATCTTATCGACCACGATTTCTTTCAAGATCTGCGGAACAAAAAGTTTCTGATACATGCTTTCCCAGTACCATTCTGAAGCCTCAACCGGACTATAGCCGACATCATAGACCGTCTCTTTCATGGCATCGTATTCCGGATTCAAACCGGCATAGGCAGGATTATAACTATAAACAGTATCTCCAATTTTCTTATAACGTTTATAGGGAACACCATTTAACCTCTTATTGATATATTTCCCTAAAGCCTCCGCCCAAGCCTCACTCGGGGTCCAGCGGATATAATCCCAAACATCTTCCTTATTTAAGAAATATTCTTCAAAAACTTTGAGAAATTCATCTGAGTAGGATAAACGCCCCATGGATTGAATATCTTTCTGAGTTGTTCCATTTGCTACTTTATAAGCATTATAATCATAGACTGTTTTGCCTGACTGATTATCAATCGCATGTCCTAATTCATGGAAAAAAGTATCAAGGAGATCGAAAGACTGTGGAATGAGAAGACTAATCACCTTCTTTCCTTGATTGGTTGGGACAGCGAACTCTCGCTCCACAGTATCCCGAAGCCAGATATCGTTGCTAGCCCAATAGTTAATTCCAAGCACATTTCCTCCTGACTCAAGTTCTTCGCCAGTCACAACTATTTTTAAGATATGAGACTTAAGTTCATCAGGTAGATCGAATAACTTCTTGATTAATGCTTCTTGCTGCTCGCTTGTTAGGAAAGCATCTTCAAAACTAATTGGAAGTTGAGTATAGCCCTTTGATGCATTGTAACGCTGAGTAATCGTCTCAAAGGCATGACGAGCAACACGGATTACGGGATTTAAAATTATGTAATCTTTTCCAGACTGTGTTTTAGGATCATAACGAGCACCCACAGATACTCTCTCTTGCATTTCTGCTTCTTTGACACCAAGTAGGAAGCGTTCATAGTCAGCCCTGGCATCCGCATAGAGTTGCTCCGTAATGGGGAGTTGACTGGTAAAATAGCCTTTAAGGGCTGTTGCTTCATCACTACCTTCACCGACTAAATCATTGATATAACGAAAGCCTGCAAGATTGGCTAAATTTTCAGATGCCTTTTTAGCTAATTCCTCATATATTGCTTTCCGAAGAGCTTCGCTATCCTCTCCCTGCAAATCACCTGTCCACGGAGTTGAAGAATAATTTCTTGAACTTGTACCGATAAAACTATAGTTTTTTAAGAGAAGTTGGAAAGCTGGATTTTGAGGATCGATACTTTCCGTAGGAAGGTAGATGTCCTCCTTATTTGGATCAAGACTCGTGAGTTTCAGTAAACCATGGCGATCTGTAACACCATTCCTAGACCACTCATTGATTGTATACTCGCCACCTGTCACCATATCCCGAATGGAGCTGTTGTTTTTGACTTCCTCTAAAGTCATTGGTTGGACATCTGAAAAGAGCTTGTCAATCACAATCTGATCGCTAGGTTTTTCTTGGGTCGTATCCAGATGGTAGAAATCACTTGGACCATATTTGTAATCCGTCGCAGCCATGGCATCCTTGGCTGACTGGTCGACCGGATCCACAACCGTCTCCTGCTGCTTGTAGCTTGTAATTTGCTCGGTTTTTCCATCAACTGCAGGTGTCTGCACCTGGCTTTGACCAACTTCAAGCGTTTCATCCGCCACATATTCCGTTGTTGCCGGAATAACTGTTGTTTCTACTTTCGGTTCAGGGACTGCGGAGTTTTGCTGAGGGGTGGCAACCAACTCTGTAGAGCTATTTTTTGGTTCAAGGACTTCATCTGCAGACACCGACTGCCCTAAAAAGGATAGAGCGATTAAAACACTCCCGACTCCTAATAGAGTCTTTCGAATCGAAAAAATCTGTTTTCTATTAAATTTCATAAAGTTTCTCCTATATGTAAAATGTCAGAATATCGGATGAGATTTAATATTCTATAGGATAGCTTAACAGAAACTTAAACCATTTTTTTCAAATGAACTTATAGGTTCAATCTTCTTCTCCGCTCCTATTTTTTCTTAGATTCGAACTTATAAGTTCATCTATGTACATCAGAGCGTCATTTGTGTATAATGTTAAATATAAATTGCAAAAAAAAAGGGGTTTTTTAATGAAGGAATGTGCATTCGCTTGGGGAGAGAATTTTAAACGTTTTCGGGAAAGTCGTGGAATGTCCCTCAAGGAGGCTGCGGGAGACTTCTGTACGCCACAGTATCTAGGACGATTTGAAAAGGGAATGCAAAAAATTAACACTGAGTTATTAGATTTACTAATCGGTCGTCTCGGCGTTAATATGACGGACTTTATTACTGATTTACATAGCTACAATCCAAGTTATTCTGATAAGATGGCAGAAACTGTCTATGCCTACATTCAAAATGGCGAAAAAGCGGATACGATTTGGAAAGAAATTGATCATCTTTATGAACATGGGAAAAAGGATGACCTCTATCTTGCCAGTTATTATGTCATCTTTTTAAAAACTATGTACCATATCCAAACCAATATCCCCTTAGAAAATCTTTTGGACCAATCAGACAATGGAGCTGGTAAAACCAGTCTCATTTCCTGCCTACTCGGAGAGATGGTTCCCAGTCAGGGGACAATCACGATGACCAGCTCCCCCCAAGAACTGGCTGTACTGCCCCAAGAAAATGTCATTCCGACGGATCTCAAAGTACAAGAATTACTGAACTTCTTCCAGTCTATTTACAAGGATGCTCTAAGGCCAGCAGAGATCGACCGCTGGTTGCAGTTTTCCCAAGCTCAGAAACAACAGCTAGCCGGGAAACTGTCGGGAGGTCAGAAACGCCTCTTGGCCTTTATCCTCATCCTCATCGGCAAACCCAAGCTGCTGTTCCTCGATGAGCCGACCGCTGGTATGGATACCAGCACGCGCCAACATTTTTGGACCATCATTCAAGAGCTAAAGGCGCGTGGGGTGACGGTTTTCTATACCAGCCACTACCTCGAGGAGGTCGAAACAACCGCTGACCGGATCCTCCTCCTGCACCAAGGCCAGTTAGTACGCGATACCAGTCCCTTTACCATTCGCAATGAACAAAACGATAAACAAGTTACACTAGCTGCTAGCTGGGCTCCAGTTGTCGCCCAGCTTACCGGAATTTCTAACCTGACCCATACAAGAGACACAGTTCAATTTCAAACGGCGGAGATCGAGCAGGTCTGGCAAGAGCTCACTCAGCAGGGTTGCCGGATTTCCGATCTCCAACTGCAAAACCAGAGCCTACTCGCCAGTCTATTTGAAAACCAAGAAGGAGACCAAGCATGAAAGCCTTACTGACTATTGAAAGCATCCGCTTCAAACGAAGCCTGGGCAGTTTCTTACTCGCCATTGGGATTCCCCTCTTTTTCTTTACCCTGTTCTCATCGACTGTTCAGATGGAACAGCCAGAGACTCAAGAATCTTTTCTAATTTCCTATATGTTAACGATGACCAGCTTTTCCATGTCTAGCTTTGCCCTCTTTAGTTTTCCGATGATGCTGGTGGAAGATCAAAAGAATCACTGGCTCAGCTTCCTCCGCCATTCTCCGCTCCCTTTATGGAAGTACCATCTGTCCAAGATTCTCCGTGTCGGGATCTGTTTTCTGGCTTCTATTCTCATCGTTTTCCTAAATGGGGCCTTCCTCAGAAATATTCAGCTAACACCAGCTACTTGGCTTCTGAGTGCCCTCTTGCTGCTCCTAACCGCAACAGTTTACCTCGCTCTAGGCCTCTGCTTGCAGCACATTCAGTCAGAACAAACCTTGTCACTGGTAGCCAATGTCCTCTTTTTACTCTTGGCCATCCTGGGCGGTTCCTGGATGCCGATCAGTCTTTTCCCAGATTGGCTCCAAGGTATTTCCAAACTAACTCCTAGCTACCATGTCAATCAACTGGTCGTTCAGTATGCCCTGAAGGGAGAATTTCTTTGGAAATCCTTGCTTGTTGTCCTTGGATATGCCATAATTTTCTATAGTATCTCGTCCATTCTCTCCAAACAAAAGAAGGTGAGGCTTCTATGAAAAAATTTTGGATCTTCCACTACCGTAAGATAAACCCTCTGTTTTTTGTCGGGCTGCTCTTTCTCTACTTTCCGTTTTACTACGCTCACTATAGCAGCTTTCCGCTCCTTTATATCGGTATGACCTTAGCCTTTGCCGTCCTCTATATTTCCCTCCTTTATACGGACCATCCTGGCTACTCCTGCCTGGCCTGGTTTTACCTGATTGCCTACATTTTTTCTGGCTTCTTCTTCGCTAATCCACTCCAAACCCTCTTTATTTTTAACCTATCGAATCTTATTTCTTGGCATTACAAAGATGAGAGCTGGAATTATCGAACCATCTCCTATGCAATTTCCATCGGAGTTATCTTCATCTGGTCCATTCTGGCCCCCATCGCCATTGAAGTGAAAGTCGCTTTGATCATCCTTCACCTCTTTGGTCTCGCCCTACTATTTGGGAATTTGGCGGAAGTCAAAAAGGAAAAAATGGAAGCCAAAATGCGCCAGCAAAATGAATCGATCAATCTCCTCCTAGCGGAAAATGAGCGGAACCGGATTAGCCAAGACCTCCACGACACCCTAGGGCACGTCTTTGCTATGATGGCCATTAAGGCCGAACTGACCCAAACACTGATTCAACAGGACCTCAAAGACCAAGCCCTCAAAGAGGTCCGTGACCTGCAACAGATCTCCAAGCAATCCATGGCCGATGTCCGGCAACTGGTTGAGCAGGTCAACACACACACCATCCACCAGGAACTCCAAATCCTGCAACAAATGCTGGAGCTGGCCCAGATCCAACTGACCATTGAAGACAAGGAACTTGCGAACAGTCTCAGCCCCCACAAACAAACCCTTGTCTCCATGATTCTTCGAGAACTGGCTAACAATCTCATCAAACACAGCCAGGCTCAAACCTGTAACCTGCTGTTCACCCAAAACCAGAAACACATTTGCCTGACCTACCAAGATAATGGTATTGGCTTTCAAAAATTCACTGGAACAGAACTCCACTCCGTCCGTAAACGTTTGATCCCAATCAAGGGAGACATTCATTTTGTGTCCCTGGCCAACCCTACCCAAATTAATATCCAAATCCCATTAGAAGAGGACTAACCATGAAGATTTTAGTTGCCGAAGACCAAGCCATGCTCCGCGATGCCCTTTGCCAGCTCCTGCGGCTCCAACCCGAGGTTAGTGAAGTCTTTGAAGCTGGTCATGGTCAAGAAGCCATTGCCTTACTAAAAACAAAACCCATCGATATCGCCATTCTAGATGTTGAAATGCCGGAGAAATCAGGACTGGATGTCCTCGAATGGAGTAAAGAACAATATCCCGCCATCAAAATCATCATTGTCACCACCTTCAAACGCCCTGGCTATTTCGAACGAGCCATCAAGGCCAATGTCGATGCTTACGTACTCAAGGAACGCTCCATCACAGACCTCATGCAGACCATCCATACTGTACTAGCCGGTCACAAAGAATACTCCCCTGAGCTCATGGATCTGCTCCTAACCCAGCACAACCCGCTTACCAGCCAGGAAGCCCAGGTCCTCCAACTAGTCGCCCAAGGCCTGTCCAATAAAAGTATTGCCCAGACCATCCACCTATCTGAAGGGACCATCCGCAACTATATGACCAACATCCTGAATAAACTAAACGCCGAAAACCGAACCGCAGCCGCTAAAATTGCCCGGGAGCAAGGCTGGATTTAAAGACAATTGTAAGCAAGAAAAAGCTTAGAATCGCTGTTACACCTAACAGGATCCTAAGCTTTTTTTGAGGTTCATATTCTTTCTAGTTTACATCCACACGTCGTTAGCTTCGACTTGCTGCCTGGTGTGTATTTAAACTAGTTTTTAACGCAATCTAGTATCACAAATATCTGTCGCTTATTTTAACTGTTCAAATTTTAAGTGAACGTTGATCCGGTCCTCATAGCCGTTGCGTTCTAAATCCCGTTGGAGGCGGTAGGAAATATAGTGCTCGGCAATATTGATATAACCAGCATCTAGTAGACGATTTTCAACCATGGACTGGATCATGCTGATGGTTGCTTTTTCAACTCTGGCTTCCTCTAAATCCATCACCACTTTTTTAGTGACCTGAGCTAGATTTTGACGGAGTGAATCATCGAGTACAAAAACAGACTGAGCTGCTTTTAAAATAGCTTGGTAGATTTTATCGGGATCAAATTCGGTTACTTGTCCATCACGTTTAATGACTTGCATACTTTTCCTCCACTTCTAGTCGAAAAAATCCCTCACTCAAAAAGAGGAGGGATCCGAAAGGCACTTCCGTGTGATGAGCAGGTTCACACAACTCATCAAGGTCCGCTCCTGCGATATGACCTCCTATGCTTGATGGGTAGCTTGCGCTACCGATCGACTCATCGCATAGTCACACTATACCAGATTCTAAGGCTTTTGTCAACTTGCTAAAACAGTCTGAAAAACTGTTACATTCGAATAATCAGCTATCCTATATTTATTGTCAACAGTTCTATCCACTTTTTAGAAAAACCATAGTGTCTCAAATCTATCTGTTCCCGATAACTTTCTTCTAGGAGTTTTTGCAACTTTTTATTCCAAAAACTTTGGGATTCTAAAGACATAGACAAGATAAGATGTCTCATTGCTATAAAGTAAATAAGTAATGTTTTACCGTCATTATCTAAATCTATCTCTAGTAACTCTCTATCAGAGCGATGAAAAGCAGGTAATGTATGGTGTAAGCGGCTATATAATCTGCCATTATGTGAGCAAATATTTCTAAGATAGCGAGGCGCATTACACCAAGATAATAGGATTTTTGCTGGAATCTTATCTTCTTGATTCAAGACTGAGCTGATATGAGCAGCAACTTTATTTCGATATTCTGGTTGTAGAGCAATAAGGAAAGACGTTAGGTTTCCAAATGTCATTAAACGAAAAACTGTCCATGGCAACACGACCCCATACTGATTAATCTGTTTGCAGATTATAGCATCATCTTGTTTTTCCAAAACCAATCGTGATAAATGATATTTTGTTTTCAAAACAAGGTCCTGCCTCTTAGGATTTTCTTTACAGTATTTAGACTGTCCCGAATAATAAAGATCATCATCTTCAAAAATATAGATTTATTTATTATATCCAATTGTCAGAGCGTCAGCCGTACTTTTCTTCAAAAAAACTTCAATACGCTCTAGTATCTCTTGAAGAAAATTCCTAAAGTAACTATCAAATAAATAGATTCTCTTAGCTTCTATATATCTTCTATTTACCAACTTTCCATATTGAGAAAAAGACTGGAAATCTGTGTCTCTTAAAAAGTCAAGACAATCCTGTTTATAAAAATCATGATTCCCATTGTAATTGAAGGACCAGTTAGAGCTTTTCTTCATGTGATTATATAACTGTTCTTCAGTTAAAGCTGGTTCAAGAGCCATTTTAATTGATTTGGTGCTAATACCGGCCTATAAATCAACTGATTTTTACCTGTAATATCTAAATTTAATGGTAAGTAATCTTTAAAATTTGTTAATTCAAGTATGTTATTAGACATCAAATATCTCTCCATAGTATGAAAAAAAGGCCACCTAGTTATACATCTCTGTACCTTCGATGACTTCTAATCTAATTAAATTATAGTACTATAGTATCTACTAAGTCAAGAATTTCCCTACCTCTTCACGACAAATATCATTCGAAAGTGATAATGTCTTAAGTAAATCGAAGCAGATAATGTCCCATAGGGGATATATGAAAAAAGCCACCGAGTTATACATTTCTGTATCTTCGGTGACTTCTAATCTGTTTTCAGTTTACCAAAACAGATTCAACGGAGTAAGTATTACTCTAGCTTCTCTTCATGCGTTTCTAGAACAGCCCAAAAACTTGCCCATCGGCATCCAAGCCCATGTGGAGGGCTGCCGGGTCCTTAGGGAGGCCGGGCATAGTGAGGACATTGCCAGCAAGGGCGACAATAAAGCCGGCTCCGTTGCGCAACTGAAACTCGCGGATGGTGATGCGGAAGTTCTGAGGGCGGCCGCCTAAGCTTGGATTGTCTGATAAGGAATAGGGCGTTTTAGCCATACAAATAGGGAGTTGGTCCCAGCCTTGGTTTTGGAAGTGCTTGAGTTGTTTGGCTGCTTTGGGAGCCAAGTCAACGCCCTGGGCACCGTAGGCTTTTTGAGCTAACGTTTCCAGTTTTGTCAGGAACTGATCCTCAACCTGGTAATAAGGGGTAAAGTCCTTTTCTTCTACCAAGTAAGGGAGGAGGGTCTTGACCAATTCTTGGCCTCCTTGAGGCCCTTTTTCCCAAACTTCTGTCAGGGCAACCGGAATAGCGGCAGCTTGGCAGAGCTCTTGCAGGAGCGTTAGTTCAGCAGGGCTATCGCCTGCGAAGCGGTTGAGGGCCACGATGACAGGACGACCAGTTGTGGCTAAACTGTTAACATGGTGGGAGAGATTGGCAAAACCAGCTTCCAAGGCTCCTAAATCTTCTTGAGCTAGATCCGCTTTGGATATGCCGCCGTGCATTTTGAGGGCTCGGATGGTGGCAACAAGGACAATGGCGTCTGGGGCTTTGCGGAGATGGGGCACCTTGATATCGAGGAACTTCTCCGCCCCTAGATCAGCCCCGAAACCGGCTTCGGTGACGGTAATATCGGCCAAGGATAGGGCAGTCTCTGTCGCCAGGACCGAATTACAGCCATGCGCGATATTGGCGAAGGGGCCGCCGTGGACGAGGGCTGGGGTTCCGTAAATGGTTTGGACCAAATTGGGTTTGAGAGCGTCCTTGAGCAAGAGGGTGAGGGCCCCTTGAACCTCCAGGTCCTTCACAAAGAGGGGCTGGTCTGCTCGGTTATAACCGATTAAAATATTGGCCAAGCGTTCTTGCAGGTCTTGAAGATCACGCGCCAGGCAAAGAATCGCCATCATTTCACTGGCCACCGTGATGTCAAAGCCATCTTCCCGAGGTTGTCCATTGATAGGTCCGCCTAACCCAATGACAATCTGCCGCAGACTCCGATCATTGATATCTAAAACCCGTTTCCAGGCGATACGACTGGGATCCAAGTCCAAGGCATTGCCCTGGTGAATGTGGTTGTCAATCAAGGCCGATAGGGTATTGTGGGCACTGGTCAAGGCATGCATATCACCCGTAAAATGGAGATTGATGTCCTCCATGGGCAGTACCTGCGCATAGCCACCACCAGCAGCCCCGCCTTTCAAGCCCATCACCGGACCTAGAGAGGGCTCTCTGAGGGCAATCATTGTCTGGTGACCTGCAGCATTCAGACTGTCTGCAAGGCCAATTGTCACCGTTGATTTGCCCTCTCCTGCAGGGGTCGGATTGATAGCCGTCACCAAGATCAGCTTGCCCGCTTCTTTTTGCTTCAATTCCATCAAGGTTGGATAGGAAATTTTCCCCTTATAGGGACCATATTGTTCAATCGCATCCGCACTTAAGCCTAAAGCTACAGCGATTTCGACGATGGGTTTTAAGGAACTTTCTTGTGCAATTTGAATATCTGTTTTCATAGCCAGTCCTCCTCTTTCCCTCTCATTATAACAAAAGCCAAATCCCTGAAAAAGGTGTATAATTGGCTTATGAAAATTTTAATCACAGCAGGTGGAACCTCCGAACCTATTGATCAGGTTCGGGCCATTACCAACCAATCAACCGGGCGTTTGGGAAGCACCATCGCCCAAGCTTGTTTGGAAGCTGGTTTTGAAGTGACTCTGATTACAACCGAACAGGCGGTCAAGCCTCCAGCCCATCCCCAGCTCCAGCAAGTCTTGATCAAAACAACCCGAGATCTGGAGCTAGCCCTCCAAAGCCAGGTGCCCCAGCACCAGGTTCTGATTCACAGCATGGCCGTATCCGATTATCGCCCCGTACAGATGGTTCCTTTGGAAAAAGTTCAAGAGGCCAATGATCTGCAAGCCTTTCTAGAGCCAGCTCAAAAAGGCGGCAAACTGTCCTCTGCGGCCGACCATCAAGTGATGTTCCTGGAGAAAACACCAAAGTTGATTCAACAGGTCAAGGACTGGAATCCCCAGCTCCGTTTGATTGGCTTTAAACTACTGGTCTCTGTCAGTCCTGAAGAGCTACTAGCGGTGGCACGTGCTTCACTGACAAAAAATCGGGCCGACCTAATTGTTGCCAATGATCTCACACAAATTGACCAAAATCACCACCAGGCCTATCTTGTTGAGTCCGATCGGGTACAAGAAGCCCAGACCAAATCCGAAATCGCCCAAAAACTGGTCGATTTTATCAGAAAGGAGTCTTAGATGGCCACCATCACCCTCGCCGTCACCGGCAGTATTTCCGCCTATAAAGCAGCTGATCTGGTCAGTCAATTGCGAAAATATGGCCACCAGGTTCATGTCTTGATGACCGAATCAGCCCAAGCCTTTATCACCCCCTTGACCCTGCAGGTGCTCTCGCAAAACCGGGTTCATCTGGACACTATGGAAGAGCCGGATCCCAGCAAGGTCAACCATATCCAATTGGCCAAGGACAGCGATCTCTTTCTCCTAGCCCCCGCTTCTGCCAATACTCTGGCTAAATTGGCCAATGGGATGGCGGATAATATTGTGACCGCCACAGCCTTGGCCCTACCGGCAACAACGCCCAAATTACTGGCTCCAGCCATGAATACCAATATGTATCTCAATCCAGCCAGCCAGAATAATCTCGCTCGCTTGCAAGAGCTGGGCTACCAAATGATTGAACCCCGGGCCTCGCTACTAGCCTGTGGCGATTATGGAATTGGAGCCCTAGCTGAGATACCGACTATTTTAGAAGCTGTAAAGGAGGTTCTTGATCTTGCGTAAATCCAATACAACTGCAGTGCTGGCTATTTTCCTAGCGGCCATGCTGGTTATCCAGTGGTTGAGTGGTTTTATTTTTAACCTACTCCCCTTTGTGATTCGACCAACCCTGATTCATATTCCGGTCATCATCGGCTCCATTCGTTATGGTCCCAAAACCGGTATGTTACTGGGCTTCTTTATGGGGCTTATCTCCATGGTCACCAATACAATTTTCCTGCAACCAACCAGCTATCTCTTCAGTCCCTTTGCGCCTAATGGGAGTCTGCTTTCGCTGGTGATTGCCTTTCTCCCACGGATCCTGATTGGGCTCTTTCCTTATTTTATTTTCCGCTTACTGCCCAATCGCTTTGGCCTCGGTTTAGCCGGTGTTGTGGGTTCCTTAACCAATACCTTCTTTGTGCTTTCAGGAATTTTCCTTTTGTTTCCAGCTATCTACCAAGGGAACCTGCAAAATTTTCTGGCCGCCATTCTCACAACCAATTCTTTTGCGGAAATGGCCCTAGCCGGATTTATTACAGCAGCTGCTTTTCCGATTTTGAAAAAAGTTAAAATAGTGCTATAATGTAAGCGATTGCGAATATAATAAAAGGAGATTATCATATGACCTATTTGGAATCTTATCAAAACTGGCTTGAGCAAGAAAATCTACCAGCTTACTTACGCCAAGAGTTAGAGGCTATGGACGACAGTCAGAAGGAAGATGCCTTCTACACCAACCTCGAATTCGGTACGGCTGGAATGCGGGGGATTATCGGTGCGGGTACCAACCGTATCAATATCTTTGTGGTTCGTCAGGCAACTGAGGGACTGGCTCGTCTGATTGAAAGCAAGGGTGAGGAATTCAAGGCGCGTGGTGTTGCCATTGCCTACGATAGTCGTCACTTCTCTCCTGAATTTGCAATGGAATCTGCGGCTGTCTTGGCTCAACATGGCATCAAATCCTATGTCTTTGAAAGCCTGCGGCCAACTCCGGAGCTATCCTTTGCGGTCCGTCACCTCAATGCCTTCGCTGGAATTATGATTACAGCTTCCCACAACCCTGCGCCATTTAACGGTTATAAGGTTTATGGGGAAGATGGGGGCCAAATGCCACCGGCAGATGCGGATGCTCTGACCAACTTTATCCGCGAAATTACAGATCCCTTCAGCATCCAAGTTGCTGATGCCGAAGCAGCCCAAGCCAATAACCTCATTGAGATTATTGGTGAAGCTGTGGATGCGGAATACCTCAAGGAAGTCCAAAGTGTAACCATCAATCCAGCCTTGATTGAAGAATATGGAAAAGACATGAAAATTGTCTACACTCCACTTCACGGAACAGGTGAGATGTTGGCACGTCGTGCCCTTGCCCAGGCAGGTTTTGATTCAGTCCAACTGGTTGAAAGCCAGCTAACAGCTGACCCAGACTTCTCGACTGTTAAATCACCAAACCCTGAAAGCCAAGCAGCCTTTGCCCTTGCAGAAGAACTAGGCCGTGAAGTTGGTGCAGATGTCTTGATCGCAACAGACCCTGACGCAGACCGCCTCGGTGTTGAAGTCTTGCAGGCAGATGGCTCTTATAAAAACCTATCTGGAAACCAAATCGGTGCCATCATCGCTAAATATATCTTGGAAGCCCATAAATCAGCTGGTACCCTTCCAAGTAACGCAGCCTTGGCTAAATCGATTGTTTCAACTGACCTCGTAACCAAGATTGCCGAAAGCTACGGCGCAACCATGTTCAACGTCTTGACTGGTTTCAAATTCATTGCTGAAAAAATCCAAGAATTTGAAGATACCGGTAGCCACACCTACCTCTTCGGTTTTGAAGAAAGTTTCGGTTACCTCATCAAACCATTCGTACGGGACAAAGATGCCATCCAAGCTGTATTGATTGTAGCCGAAATCGCTGCCTACTTCCGCTCCCGTGGCCTAACCCTCGCCGATGGAATCGAAGAAATCTACAAAGAGTACGGTTACTATGCTGAAAAAACTCTCTCTGTAACCCTCTCTGGTGTCGATGGAGCAGCTAAAATTAAAGCCATCATGAGCAAATTCCGTGACCAAGCACCAGCCAGCTTCAACCAAAGCCCTGTCGTCCTCACAGAAGACTTCAAGGAGCTAACAGCGACCGACGCTCAAGGCCAAGTAACAGCCCTTACAACACCACCAAGCGACGTGCTCAAATACACACTGGAAGACGGCTCCTGGATTGCAGTCCGCCCTTCCGGTACCGAACCAAAAATGAAATTCTACCTCGCCGTGGTTGGGGACTCCAGCCAAGAAGCCGAAGCTAAAATCGCAGCCATCGAAGCTGAAATTAACGCTTTTGTAGAATAATCGAGTAGGGACTAATCACTAGTCCCTCGCACACCACCGTGCGTGCCGTTCGGCACACGGCGGTTCAATTAACTTTTAACACATGTCGTTCAAGATAATAATCTAGACAGGAAACCAGTCCTCGTTGAGTGAGGGCTGGTTTTGATGTACGACATGCCCGTCGTACATCAAAACCCCTAGCCGAGTGATATGCTCGACTAGGGGTTTTAATACTCTTTCTATTTTGAATCCACACGTCGTTAGATTCGACGTAAGCGCGCTATAACCAAGTATATGAAAAAGGTTCCAGAGTTGATTGACTCGGGAACCTTTTTTATTGACAATTCTTCTGTATGATTTCAGACCATGGCAAATAGTCCTCTAGAACCTCTATGTGT
>NZ_JACBXX010000124.1 GCF_013415245.1 Streptococcus danieliae
TATAGTGGATGTACATGGGATAGCCTTTCTCAGTATTTTGTCGTAATTATATTGTATCAAGACTATCTCCATAAAGCAAAAAAGCAACGGCTCTTAAACCGTTGCTTTTTTGCTTTAGTCAGAGAGACTTTTGTCCCAAACTCATCCCATCCCCGCAAGGCTGATTAGGCTCTCTTCCGAGCTTGAAAAGCGAATGAAGAGGGCAATCCGCTACTGCGTCAAAGGCATTTTGGTAGCCAAAGTCAATGAGGCTAGACTTTTGTCCCAGTCTCGCAAGAATAGAATAATAAAAGACTGGAGTTCCGAAAACTCCAGTCTTTTCAGCTTCATTACTGATCCAGCAGATTGTGGTCGACGATTTTTTGGTAGGCCGTCTGCTGGTCTTTTTTGTGGTCTTGGATAATTTTGAGAAGGGTCTCCACACATTCCTGTCCTAATTCCAAAGCCTGGATATCGACATAGGCTGTGACATCATAGGTTGGAGGCAGGGAAGTAAAGCTGAGACAGGGGAGGTGCAGCTGGTGATCTTGGAGATAACTAGCTACGCCCTCGGCTAAGAGGCTATCGGTGACGATGATAGCGTCCAAGGGAATTTGTTTTTCCAGCATATTTTCCATAACTTGATAGCCCTCATGAAACAGCAAGTCCTTGGCAAAGTAGAGGAGCTTTTCGTCCATCTGCAGGCCAGCTTCCTCTAGGGCATCTTGGTAGCCCTGGAAACGGTCCTGGTTGACGAAATATTCCAGGCTTCCTGCTAGGAAGGCAATCCGTTTGTAGCCCTTGGATAGTAAGAAATGAGTAGCATCTGCTCCGGCTTGACGGTTGTCATTATCCACGAGTGAGGTGAAGGGATCGGTCGATTTTCCTAAAATGAGGAAGGGGAAATGTTGCTCACGGACAAACTGAACCAGGGGATCCTGGGGCTTGGCATAGAGGAAAATCAGACCATCAACGCGTCTGCCCCGGACCATTTGCGAAATAGATTCGAGCCGCTCGGTTTCCGTTCTCCCAGTCGACAATAGCAGCGCATAGTGGTACTCGGAACTAATCTGACTGATGCCCCGCAACACCGTCGGAAAAAAGGAGTTTTGGTAGAAAGCATCAGAGTCGTCTGGCAAGACCAACCCCAGAACCTTGGTTTCGCTACTCACCAAACTGCGAGCATTGAGGTTGGGATGATAGTCCAATTCTTTCATAATCCGTCGGACGCGCTCCTTGGTCGCCTGACTGATAGTTGGTTTATCCTGAATGACGCGCGTGACGGTCGAAGGGGAGACCCCTGCCCGTTCCGCAACATCTTTAATAGTGACACGCATGATGAAAGCTCCTTAATGATCACGAAATTGCGTTTGGTAAAAAACCAAAGCGAGGGTAAGTAAGAAGAGACTATTCTGAACCAAAACCGATGTTGGCAGATCTAGGCCCAGCAAGCCCAGTAAGCAGGTCATAAGCGTTGGCAGTCCCAAGGAATAGAGAATGATATGAAAGGCTTCCTTAAAGCCCTGGAGGCTATTAAAGCGAGATTTGCTGACTAGATAGAGCAAAGCCGCACTCCCCAGGCTGACCAAGAAAAAGTTGAGGCTCAGCAGTCCCAAGGACAGGGCCAGTAGAAAGAGACTGATGACCAGGCGGTTGCTGGCAAACCAAGCCTGATCGAGGGCTTGGATCCAGGCTGCAGGACTGGCTAAATCCTTGGTTTGGAGCTTGTCATAGGTCAAACGTGCAACCTCTTGATTAGACTGGAGCAGGCGGGCATAGTCTGTCTGAAATTCCCAGCTAAACTCTGGTGTCTGAGGAGCTTCGTCCCCCAGGACAAGCCAATCTTGATCGACCTGCCAAGCACTTTTCTGAGGAATCTGGGCCTGCCCTTGCTCAAAGCTTAGTCCAGTAGCTGCCAGTTTATCCAGTTGTTTTTGGTCAAAAACCCGATAGGCTTGCGGAACCAATTGCTCCAAAGGGTAAGAAGTCCGTTGCAGGCTAGTCCAACTAACGGGAATCCAGGTTAAGGCCAAGAGGAAGAGCCAGGTAAACAGCAACTGAGGCCAGCTTAATAGTTTCCGTTGCTCAAAGGCACGCCGGAAGGGCAGGAGATTTTGGAAATAGCTAAATGGGTAGGGCAAGATGGAATCCTTTCTAGGTGACCAAGGTTCAAGGTCAAATAGTATAAAAAGGTGGGACAAGCTTATCCCTTGTCACCACCACTTGTTAAACCAGAAACAAAGTTCTTTTGTAGGAAGAAGAAGAGAATACAAATTGGCAACGCCGTTAACACGGCCCCGGCAGCGAAGAAGGAGATTTTTAGATTTTTAGGATCGCTGACGAAGGTACGGAGACCAACAGCCACTGTATAATATTCTTTTTCCCGTAAAAGGAAACTAGAGAGAATGTAGTCCCCAAATGGCGCCATGAAGGCCCAAAGAGCTTGAACGGCTACCATCGGACGAACCAGCGGAAGAACAATCTGCCAGAAGCGGCGGAAGTGTCCAGCTCCATCAATCCGAGCGGATTCATCTAAAGAAATGGGAACCGTATCAAAGTAGCCCTTCATCAACCAGGCATTCATCGGGATTCCTCCACCAACATAGAGGAAAATTAGGAACCAGCTTTGGTTGAGCGCATTGAGCATCAGCGCCATGACGAAGAAGGCGGTGAGAGCTGCAATGGTCGGCACCATCTGGATGATGAGGAAGAAGACCAAACTTTGTTTTCGGGCAATAAAGTTGTAACGGCTATAGGCATAACCAGCTAATACAACAATAGAGGTTTGAATCACCATTGTCAAGACCGCAATGATCAAAGTATTGATATACCAGGTCCCAAAAAGACTATCGGTAAAGAGTCCGCTAAAGTTATCTAGGGAAAGCTGAATATTGCTGTCCAACTTGAAGGCAACCAGGTTCCCTGGTTTGAAAGCCGAAGACACGGTGATCGCTAGGGGATACAAAATAATCATTGATAGGAGGCCCAAATAAAGATAGGTTAAGCCTTGATTGAGGCGTCTTTTAAAAGTAATCGAACGTTGCATCATACTTCCTCCATATCAAAAGCGTGTAATTTCTTGAAGGCAATCATGGAGATACCAATCACGATGATGGAGATAATCAGGGTTACGGCTGCCGCCATGGAGTATTGTGGGGCTGTGCCGGTTGTGAGTCGGTAAATCCAAGAAATCAAGATATCGGTTGATCCAGCACCACCACCGACACTTCCAGGTCCTCCTTCATTAAAGAGATAGATGATGGAGAAATTGTTGAAGTTGAAGGTGTATTGGCTGATCAAGGTTGGCGCAGCAACGGCCAAAATCATTGGGAAAGTAATCTTGGTGAATTTTTGCCAGCTGTTGGCCCCGTCAATATAGGCTGCCTCATATAAATCGTGGGGGATGGATTGTAGGATACCCAAGGTTAAGACATAGATATAAGGGAAACCGAGCCAGCCCTGCATGAGAATCAAGGCCACCTTACTCCAGAAGGGATCTGTTTTCCAAGGAATCAAGACCCCGTCTAAGAAAGGCAGAACCTTAGCAAAAGTTGGAATGACCTGTGTGTTAATGGCTCCGATGGAATCATTAAACATATTGGAGAAGGTCATGATGGTAATAAAGGCTGGAACTGCCCAAGGGAGTAAGAAAATAACCCCAAAAATCCGTTTGCCTTTAATAAAAGGCTGGTTGGAAATAATGGCTGTGAAAATTCCCAGTGTGATTTGCAAGGTAGAGGCAGCCAGGGCCCAAATAATGGTCCAGCTTAAAACAGATCCAAAAGCAGACCGGAAGGTGGATAACTGCCAAATATTCATAAAATTGGTCAAGCCAACCCACTCGAGGAGCTTGGCTGGAGGCAGGTGCTTGAAGTCGTAGTTGGTAAAAGCAATCAAAATAGTTACTAAGACCGGAAACACAATGGCAAAAATCATAGCCACATAGGAAGGGATAATGAGTAAGTAAGGGAAGCCATTTTCATAAATGGACTGGCTCATTTCCTTCCAGGTCTGTGCCACAGGTAGGCCTTGATTCCAACGATTGGCGGTGCGGTAAGCATCCCAGAGGTTGAAACCATAAAAAACCACATAGGCTAGAACAAAAATCAAGTGAAAGGTTCCTTGAATCAAGAGGAAGAGGGAATTGTCCCGCCCCCGCATGGAACCCAGTGTGACCAAGCCCTGCAATTGGAAGAGGGCAATGCTAAAGAAATAAACTAAGAATAAGAGTGTGATCCCTAGAAAAATTCCTCCCTTAACTTTTTGGCGATTGTAAATCTGCCCCAGTCCGGGAATTAGGGATAAGAGTAAGGCTTTTTTTGCGTTTGCTTGTTCCATAAATCAGTCCTCGAATCAGATAGCTTGGAGTGGGCTGAAGAGTTCGGTTAAATTTGTAAACCCCGTTGTGCTCATGAAAATGAAGAGAGGCTAAGACCTAGAAGTCCCAGCCTGCTCCACATGACAGTTAGAGGTTTAGAGAAATGAATCTCTTCTTACCCCGGAATAGAGAGATGGGTTACTCTCCGAATTTTTGATCAATGCTATCTTTGATGAGTTTTACAGCATCATCGGCAGCAGCTTTTGGCGCTTTTTTACCGCTAACAGCTTCAAAGAGCATGGTTGCTGCTGGATCCCAAACAGTTGACATTTCAGAGATACTTGGCATTGGTTGAGCAGAGTCAAACTGTTTCACAACGGCATTGGCCAATTCATCTTTGCTGTCTACAGCATACTTCCGCGCTTCTGTATTGGCAGGAACTTCATGATTCTTGTCATAGAAGGCTTTTTGTTGGTCTGTAGAGGTTAGGAAATTGAGAAATTCCTGAGCCCCGTCAATGTTTTTAGAAGCGACAGGAATCACCCAAGCTTTACCACCGGCAAATGCTTCATAGCTAGATCCGCCAGGAAGTGACGGTATAGTTGCAACACCATAGTTGAGACCAGCATCTTTAAAGGCAGTAGCCTTCCAAGGACCATCAATCACAGCAGCAGTTTTCTTGTCTTGGAATTGGGATTCAATTAAGTTAGCAGCCCCTTTTTGATCCTGCATTCCTTTAGGCCATTTTTCATACCAAGTTTTGGCATATTCTAAGCCCTTGATGGAACCATCATTGGCAAGACCAATGTCCTTGGCATCTGTACCATCTTTTCCAAAGACGTAACCACCATTACCACCTAAGAGGCCGTAAGCATAGTAGAAGTTGACCCAGTCAGCTAGGAAGGCTGTATTTTTACCAGCTTCTCCTTCAAAGTTGTAAGCTGGATCTTCCGCCAACTTTTCAACTTCTTCAAAGGTTTTTGGTGCTTCTGGAAGCAAATCTTTATTGTAGTAGAGCACCAAGGTTTCAATAACTGCAGGAGCTCCATAGATATTGCCATCTGCAGCGGTTACCAATTTTTTCGTAGTATCGTCTGCTTTACTGCCTTCATCCAAGCTTACTTCCGCCAACTGGCCATCGTTACCAAGACTACCGACACGGTCGTAAGGTGCCATCATAACATCGACCACCTCACCGGATTGATTATCCAAAGAGAGATTATCCAAGCCAATCAACTGATCTCCGGTTTTGATGCTGACTTTTGTTCCACTTTCTTTTTCAAAAGTTTTAGCAGCTTCTTCGATAAAAGGTTTGTATTGCTCTTCTACATAAACCGTTAGCTCTTTACTACCGGAATCAGAATTTTGTGAAGCGTTGCTGCAGGCTACCAAAACTCCTGCAAAAGCAATAGTCGAAAGAAGAGCAGTTGTTTTTAGAATTTTTTTCTTCATGAGGGTCTCCTTTATCTAGCTCGAAAGAGCAAACGTTTTCTTTCGTTTTAAAAATTATATCAAATATTGTAAGCGATTGCAAGAGTTGTTCAAAAAAATTTTATGATAAAATAAAAGCTGGAAAAGTTCCTATTAATAAGGACTTTTAATCCCTCAAAACGGTATTCTTTCAAGAAACTTTCAAGAAAATGTTGAAAATGGAAAAATACTCAAATTTATCTTGCTTTTGGCAGGCAAAAGGGATATAATGGCTATGCAAACGTTTTCGCAAAACTTTGCGTAGACGAAATGGAAAACAGGCGAGGTATACTTATGAAGCAACGTCAAAGTGGTGTCTTGATGCACATCTCTTCCCTACCAGGGAAATATGGGATTGGATCCTTTGGCCAATCAGCTTATGACTTTGTGGACTTCTTGGTCCGTACAAAACAACGCTACTGGCAGATCCTTCCATTAGGAACAACAAGCTATGGGGATTCTCCCTATCAATCTTTTTCTGCTTTTGCAGGAAATACACACTTCATTGATTTTGATCTTTTGATTCAAGAGGGCTTGTTGGAAGAAGCGGATTTTGAAGGTGTTGATTTTGGACAAAATCCAGAAGCAGTCGACTATGAGAAGTTATTTTACAACCGTCGTCCGTTACTTGAGAAGGCTGTTGTCAATTTTCTGGCTAAGGGGGATAATCCAGAATACCAAGAGTTCCTAGAGGATTCTGCCAGTTGGTTGGATACTTTTGCGGAATATATGGCGATTAAAGAACACTTTGGTCAGAAGTCCTGGTTGGATTGGCCAGATGATGCAGCAAAAGTTCGCGAGCCTCGCGCTCTGGCAGAATACCGTGAAAATTTAGCTCCGGCCGTAAATTACCATCGGGTAACACAGTATTTCTTCTTTAAACAATGGTTGGCTTTAAAAAGCTATGCTAATGAGAATCATATTGAGATTGTTGGAGATATGCCAATCTATGTAGCAGCAGACTCGTCAGAAATGTGGTCTCAACCTCGTTACTTCAAAACCGATGAAGCAGGTCGTCCGTCTTGGATTGCCGGTGTTCCACCCGATGCCTTTACAGCAGAAGGTCAACTATGGGGAAATCCAATCTATGATTGGGATGCCATGAAGGCTGACAACTATTCTTGGTGGATCAAACGTCTCCAAGAAAGCTTTAAAGTTTACGATGTGGTGCGGATTGACCACTTCCGTGGCTTCGAGTCCTACTGGGAAGTACCAGCTGGAGCTGAAAATGCGATTGGTGGCCGTTGGGTTAAGGGGCCAGACTATGATCTTTTCAAAACCGTTAAAGAGGAATTGGGAGATCTAAATATTATCGCGGAAGACCTCGGTTATATGACCCAGGAAGTGTATGATTTCCGTGAAAAAACAGGTTTCCCGGGAATGAAGATCTTAGAATTTGCCTTTGATCCACATGGAGATAGCCAAGATATGCCGCACTATGCGAAAAACAATTCCGTAATGTATACTGGTACTCACGATAATGATACGGTTGTTGGTTGGTATGAAAATGAGGCTGACGAAGAAACACGTCGATTCATGGAATTGTACACCAATAAGCGTGAAGATGAGTCAGTGCCTGCAGCGATGTTGCGGACGGTTTATTCATCTGTCAGCTTTATGGCTATTGCGACAATGCAAGATCTTTTGGGCTTGGGAAGCCAGGCACGGATGAATACTCCATCGACCCTTGGACAGAACTGGGTATGGCGGATGACAGAGACGCAATTAAACCAAGAAGTAGAAGACCTACTTACCTACCTCACTGTGACTTATCGCCGTTCTAACGAGAACTTGTCGAACTAAGAAAGGAAAGGACATTTCCTATGGCAACTTTATCCCTCAAAAACATTTACAAACGTTATGACAATGGATACGAGGCCGTTAAAGATTTTAATCTGGAGGTGGCTGACAAGGAGTTTATTGCTCTGGTCGGTCCATCCGGATGTGGGAAATCGACGACCCTCCGTATGATTGCCGGCTTGGAAGATATCACCCAAGGGGAATTTTACATTGATCAAGATTTGGTCAATGATGTGGAGCCGAAAGACCGTGACATTGCCATGGTTTTCCAATCCTATGCCCTTTATCCACATATGACCGTCTTTGAAAACATGGCCTTTGCTTTGAATTTGCGTAAGGAATCCAAAGAAGAAATTAAGAAAAAAGTGGAAGAGGCAGCTGAAATCTTAGGCCTTAGCCATCTCTTGGACCGATTGCCTAAAGCCCTATCGGGTGGGCAACGGCAACGGGTTGCCTTGGGACGTGCGATTGTGCGCGCTCCGAAGGTCTTCTTGATGGATGAGCCCCTGTCCAACTTGGATGCCAAGTTGCGGGGTGATATGCGGGCTGAAATTATCCGCATCACCCAACGTTTGGGAGCTACGACCATCTATGTAACTCATGACCAAACGGAAGCCATGACCATGGCGGATCGAATTGTGGTTATGAATATTGGGGTTGTGCAACAAATTGGGACACCTAAGGAAATCTATGAAAATCCACGGAACTTGTTTGTCGCAGGGTTTGTAGGGGCGCCAACCATGAACTTTATTCATGGCCGTATTCAAGGGGACCACTTTATCTCAGAGGATGGCACAGACTTTAAGTTAGGCCAAGGTCAATATGCCCAGTTGAAAGCTAAGGGCTATGATGGTAAAGAAGTGATCTTGGGCATTCGTCCAGAAAACATTTCGAATGATCCCCTGGTTTTAGAAACCTACCCGCAGTCTCAATTTGAGGCAGATGTTGATTTTGCAGAACTCTTGGGTGCAGAGTACATTGTTCACACTCACCTAGGCAAGACCAATCTCAAAGCAATTGTTCACAGCCGCCAAGACGTTCACATGGGCCAAAAAATGTCCTTGGCTCTGGATATGAACCGAGCCCATTTCTTTGACAAAGAAACTGAAGAAAATATTTTACATTAATTGATAGAAAGACGATTTAGGAGATAGAAGATTAACATGCTAGATTTTAAAGACTATATGAGTCAAGTACAGCAAAAAAACTTGGCTGATTGTTCAAACGAAGAGATTTATGTAGCTTTGTTGAATTATACAAAGGAGTTCTCTGCTGAACTTCCTTACAATGATGCCAAGAAAAAACTCTACTACATCTCAGCTGAATTTTTGATTGGAAAACTCTTGTCCAACAACTTGATCAACCTTGGCTTGTATGAAACAGTTAAGGAAGAATTGGTAGCTGCAGGGAAAAACTTGGCAGAAGTGGAAGAAGTTGAATTGGAACCATCCTTGGGGAATGGGGGCTTGGGACGTTTGGCAGCCTGCTTCCTTGATTCCATTGCAACTCTGAATTTGAACGGAGATGGTGTTGGTTTGAACTACCATTACGGTCTTTTCCAACAAGTCTTGAAAAATAATGAGCAAACAACAATTCCAAACCATTGGATCGAAGAGCAAAATTGGTTGATCCGTTCAGAGCGGACCTATGACGTACCATTTGCTCACTTTACCCTCCACTCAACCCTTTATGATATTGATGTACCAGGTTACAAAACTGGTAAGAAAAATCGCTTGCGTCTCTTTGATTTAGACACAGTTGATGGAGCAATCATCCACGATGGTATCCAGTTTGATAAGACTGATATCTTGAAAAACTTGACCCTTTTCTTGTATCCAGATGATTCAAACCGCCAAGGGGAATTGCTTCGTATCTTCCAACAATACTTCATGGTCAGCAATGCTGCCCAATTGATTTTGGATGAAGCGGTTGAAAAAGGCAGCAACCTGTATGACCTTCCAGATTACGCTGTTATCCAAATCAACGATACCCACCCATCCTTGGTTATCCCAGAAATGATCCGCCTCTTGCAAGAACGTGGACTCAGCTTCACAGATGCGGTAGCCGTTGTGAAACGCATGACAGCCTACACCAACCACACCATTCTTGCGGAAGCTTTGGAAAAATGGCCATTGGACTTCCTTGAAGAAGTGGTACCACACCTTGTTCCAATCATCAAACAATTGGATGAGGATGTGAAGGCGAACTACAGAGATAGCTCTGTTGCAATTATCGATGAGAATAACCGTGTCCACATGGCGCACATGGATATCCACTATGGATACTCTGTTAACGGGGTAGCAGCTCTTCACACAGAGATTCTTAAAGATAGCGAGTTGAACAACTTCTACAAACTTTACCCAGAAAAATTCAACAACAAAACCAACGGAATCACCTTCCGTCGCTGGTTGATGCATGTGAATCCAGAATTGACCAACTTGATTGACCAAGAAATTGGTCGCGATTGGCACCACGATGCAGAGCTCTTGCAAGGTCTGTTGACTGTTGAAAACCGCGCAGCTGTGAAAGAGCGTTTGGAAGCTATTAAGCGTGAAAACAAAGAGAAATTGGCAAAACACTTGAAGGAAAAACAAGGGGTGGAACTCAACACCAATGCCATCTTCGATACGCAAATCAAACGCCTTCACGAGTACAAACGTCAACAAATGAATGCTCTTTATGTGGTTTACAAGTATTTGGATATCAAAGCTGGCAACATCCCTGCTCGTCCAGTAACCATGTTCTTCGGTGGTAAAGCAGCACCTGCTTACACCATCGCCCAAGACATCATCCACATGATTATGACCCTTTCTGAGATCATTAAAAATGATCCAGCGGTGGCACCGCACTTGCAAGTGGTTATGGTTGAAAACTACAACGTTACTGAAGCAAGCTACTTGATTCCGGCGACAGATATTTCTGAACAAATCTCACTTGCTTCTAAAGAAGCTTCTGGTACTGGTAACATGAAATTCATGTTGAACGGTGCCCTTACCTTGGGAACTTCAGATGGTGCCAATGTGGAAATCCACGAGTTGGTAGGAGATGACAACATCTTCATCTTTGGACAAGATAGCCAAACTGTTATTGATCTTTACGAAACACATGGCTACGATTCTTACCACTACTACGAAAAAGAAGGCATCCGTCCATTGGTCGACTTCATCGTTAGCGACCA
Source organism: Streptococcus danieliae (assembly GCF_013415245.1). Lineage (GTDB taxonomy): Bacteria > Bacillota > Bacilli > Lactobacillales > Streptococcaceae > Streptococcus > Streptococcus danieliae_A. The sequence goes on from NZ_JACBXX010000124.1 coordinate 10,746, forward strand.
AATGCGTGCAACTGGTCAACCAGAACGCTTGGAACGCCTTCACCATGAGTTGATGAACAAGGACTGGTTCATGACCCTACTTGATTTGGAAGAATACATCCAAGTCAAAGAAGCAACCTTGGCTGCTTATGAAGATCGTGATAGCTGGTTGGACAAAGTTCTTGTCAATATCGCGATGGCTGGCTTCTTCTCATCTGACCGTACAATTGCTCAATACAATGAGCAAGTATGGCACTTGGAACCAACTAAATAATTTTTTGAAAAAGCAAAAGGTTTGAAAACTATGTTTTCAAACCTTTTTCAAAGTAGGACTTTTCCTTTACAAAAGACTAGTCAAGGGTTAAAATAGTAATAGAAAATCCATCAGGAGGTCTCACATGCGAACACGATTCTTTTTGTGCCTAACGAGCTTGGTTCTTCTTCTCACCGCCTGTGGGACCAAACCTGCAACAGGGGCAAAAGCAAGCTCGGCTGCAACAAGTTCCAGCCCAGAGGCTACTAGTAGCAGTAGCACCAGTGTATCCTCTGCTTCCTCTAGCAGTGCAAGCTCTGATGCTGAGGCTAGCCCAGTCCAAGAGACTAGTATTGATAGCCAAGCGATCCTAGCTGGTGATTATAGCAGTCTGGTTGGCACCTGGGTGAATGATAAGGGAGAAGCACTCCGGATTGAAGCAGATGGCAGCAGTGACCGCTTTGATGCTTCCATCTTTAATGGACTAGAAGAGAGTGAGGGCAGCCTAGTATCCGATCATTATAAAATTGGTGGGGCCTCGTCTGCCCTGACCATCGTTCCAGCAGGGCAAAAAATGCCCTTTCATGACCAAATGGCCAAAGCAGATAGCTTGGTTATTGGAACGAGCTCAGAGGCTGCTCTGCACGCCTTTACGCGAGCGCAATAAACAATGCCATAGAAAAGAGGCTGGATCATCCAATCCCGCCTCTTTCTTGCTATCTAGAAAGAGGAGTTAGTGTGACAGAAATTCTAGAATTACCGGAAGTCCTGGCCAACCAGATTGCTGCTGGAGAGGTTGTTGAGCGTCCCAGCAGTGTGGTTAAGGAACTGTTAGAAAATGCCATCGATGCGGGGAGCCAGTCCATTGAGGTTCGGCTCGAAGAGGCTGGTCTCAAGTTGATTGAAATCCGCGACGATGGGCGTGGTATAGCCTTTGGGGAACTAGCTCTAGCCCTCAAGCGCCATGCTACTAGTAAAATTAAACGTCAAGCCGATCTCTTTCGGATTCGCACGCTAGGCTTCCGGGGGGAGGCTCTACCTTCCATCGCTTCCGTCAGCCGCCTAACCCTGGAAAGTCAGGCCGCGGGAGCCAAGAAGGGCCAACGCCTGGTCACACAGGCAGGGGAGATTTTAGAAGAAGAGACCATTAGTCGGGCCCAGGGGACGACTGTTCGAGTTGCCGATCTCTTTTACAATACCCCAGCCCGACTCAAGTATATGCGGAGTCCGCAGTCAGAGTTGTCCCATGTGGTGGATGTTGTTAATCGCCTGAGTCTGGCCCATCCCAGCATCTCCTTTACCCTCATCAACGAGGATAAGCAGCTTCTCCAAACCAGTGGCCAGGGTGACCTCCGCCAGGTGTTGGCAGCCATTTATGGGCTGACAACGGCTCGGAAGATGGTGGCCGTCGAGGCGCACGATTTGGATATTTCCGTTCAGGGCTATGTGAGCCTGCCGGAATTGACCCGGGCCAACCGATCCTACATCACCCTCCTGATTAATGGCCGTTACATCAAGAATTTCCTCCTCAATCGTGCCATCCTTGAGGGTTATGGCAGCAAGCTCATGGTCGGCCGCTTTCCACTTGTTGTGCTAGATATTGAATTGGATCCCTTTTTAGCAGATGTCAATGTCCATCCGACCAAGCAAGAATTGCGTTTGTCGAAAGAAAAAGAAGTCATGGATCTGATTCGCCAGGCGATCCAAGAGGCCCTAAAAGAGCAGGATCTGATTCCCGATGCCTTGGAAAATTTGGCTAAATCGGCGGTTGGAAAAGTTGCCAAGCCGGTCCAAACCAGTCTGGTCCTAGAAGACAATCCTGTCTACTATCAGCCCAGTCCCAAAGAGCCAGTCCCAGAACCAGAGCAAGCTCCACTAGCCCAGGTCGAAGAAGCCAGTCCCATTTCGAGTTCGGTGCATTTTGCCCAACGGCAGGCAGCGGATTACAGTGATTTGGACCATCCGGAGCTGGATTTAGCCAGTCTAGAAAAGGCCTATGGTAAGTTAGACGGTGAGGAAACTGCCACTTTCCCAGAATTGGAGTATTTTGGTCAAATGCACGGGACCTACCTGTTTGCTCAGGGTAAAGACGGGCTTTATATTGTCGACCAGCATGCCGCCCAGGAGCGCGTGAAGTACGAGGAATACCGCCAGTCTATCGGTGAGGTTTCGGGCGCTCAGCAGCAGTTATTGGTGCCCTACCTTTTTGAATTCTCAGCCGGTGATTTCCTGCGGATCAAAGAGCAGTTGCCTGTTTTAAGGGAGGTCGGTATCCACCTGTCCGATTACGGGAACAACCAGTTTATTTTGCGGGAACATCCGATTTGGTTCAAGGAAGAAGAGATTGAGGCTGGGGTCTATGAGATGTGTGATATGCTGCTGTTGACCAAGGAAGTCTCTATCCATAAGTATCGAGCTGAGTTGGCGATTATGATGAGCTGTAAGCGGTCGATTAAGGCCAATCACTCGCTGGACGAGCAATCTGCCCGCCATCTTCTCTATCAACTCAGTCTCTGTCAAAATCCTTACAACTGTCCCCATGGACGACCAGTTTTGGTTCATTTTACGAATAGAGATATGGAGAAGATGTTCCGGCGTATTCAGGAGAACCATAAGAGTCTCCGAGAATTTGGAAAATATGAATAGAAAGTAAGCAGTCATGTTTGAATATATGAGGGGTCAGTTGACCAAGATTCGTAGCAATGCAGTGGTAGTGGAACTGGGGGGGATTGGGTACTTGATTCATGTCGCCAACCCTTATGCCTATAGCAGTCAGCTGAACCAGGAATTAACCATTTATTTGTACCAAGCCATCCGTGACGATGCCCATACGCTCTATGGTTTCCGAGATGAAGCGGAGAAAGAGCTCTTTTTACACTTGATTTCTGTTTCGGGAATTGGGCCTACTTCAGCCTTGGCCATTATTGCGGCAGATGACCATGAGGGCTTGGTACAAGCCATTAGCGAGAAAAATAGTACCTATTTAACCAAATTCCCTAAAATTGGGAAGAAAACGGCCCAACAGATGATTTTGGATTTGGAAGGCAAGTTACAGGCAGTTGAGACTCCGGCCTTGAATCTAGCGCAGGCAACGGAGAATCAGGCCTTGGACGAGGCTATGGAAGCCTTGCAGGCCTTGGGCTATAAGGTGGCAGAATTGAAGAAGATTCGCAAGTTCTTTGATGGGACTTCGGATACGGCTGAGAATTACATGAAGTCAGCCTTGAAGATGTTGGTGAAATAAAGGAGAAGGCCATGAAGGCAGAGATCATTGCTGTGGGAACAGAGTTGTTGATGGGGCAAATTGCCAACACCAATGCCCAGTTTTTGTCCCAAGAATTGGCGGGTTTAGGCATCGGTGTGTATTACCATACGGTTGTTGGTGATAATGCCGAGCGCCTAACAGAGGTCTTGAGTCTGGCGCGTCAGCGTGCGGACTGGGTGATTTTATCAGGAGGTCTAGGGCCGACAGACGATGATCTGACCAAGCAAACTCTGGCTTCTTTTTTGGGTCGGAACTTGGTTCCAGACCCAGCAGGGATGGCCAAGTTGGATGCCTTTTTTGCCAGCAGCCCCAAGCGGATTCGGACGGCCAATAATGACCGCCAGGTGGATACCATTGAGGGGGCGCGTGTTTTGCCCAATCGGACGGGTTTGGCTGTGGGCAATTTAATTGAGGACCAGGGGGTGACCTATGTGGTCCTGCCGGGCCCACCAAGTGAGCTCCAGCCCATGTTTTTAGAACAGGTGGCGCCGCTGTTGCAACAAGACCAGGCTCTGTACTCGCGGGTTCTGCGTTTCTTTGGGATTGGGGAAAGCCAGCTAGTGACGCGTTTGGCTGCTTTGATTCAGAACCAAACCAATCCAACCCTGGCTCCCTATGCCAAGGTTGGTGAAGTGACCCTGCGCTTGACCGCCCAGGCTGCTAGCCAGGAAGAAGGTGAAGAGCTCTTAGACCAGCTGGAAGCAGCCATTCTGGAAGAGGGAGACCTAAAGGATTATCTCTATGCCTATGGCGATGATCAGAGTTTGGCGCAAACAGTTCTAGATTTGTTACGGGAGCGGGGCCTAACCCTGACAGCAGCCGAGAGCCTAACAGCAGGGCTCTTGCAGGCGGAGTTGGCCGGGCTAGCTGGCGCTTCCGCTGTTTTTCCGGGTGGGTTTGTCACCTATAGTTTGGAGCAAAAGAGCCAGATGTTGGGGATTCCTCTGGAGGATCTGCGGGCAGCCGGTATGGTGTCGGCCTGGGCTGCCGAACAGATGGCCTCAGGTGCCCGAGCCCGAACAGGGACAGACTTGGCCCTTAGCTTGACAGGGGTTGCGGGCCCGGACAAGCTGGAAGGGCAGGAAGTTGGAACGGTTTGGCTAGGTTTGGCTGGTCCCGAGGGGACCAGCAGTCACCGTCTCTACCTAGGTGGTCGGGACCGCAACACCATTCGCCAGTTGGCTGTTCTAGAGGCTTTTCATTTAATACTGAAAACTTTAATCAAATAAGGGATTTTGCTATAATAGAAGAAGTGTCTTGTATTAGAAAATAAGGAGAAAATATGGCAAAAAAACAAAAAAAATTACCTGAAATTACCAAAAAATTTGGAGATGAGCGCAAGAAAGCCTTGGATGATGCTCTGAAATTGATTGAAAAGGATTTTGGTAAGGGATCAATCATGCGTCTGGGAGAGCGGATGGATCAGAAGGTTCAAGTGATGAGTTCAGGAAGTCTGGCCTTGGATATCGCTCTAGGAGCAGGTGGTTATCCCAAAGGTCGGATTATCGAAATCTACGGGCCAGAAAGTTCTGGGAAAACGACTGTTGCGCTTCATGCGGTTGCCCAGGCTCAAAAAGAGGGCGGAATTGTAGCCTTTATTGATGCTGAACATGCCTTGGATCCAGCCTATGCCCAAGCCCTTGGGGTGAACATTGACGAACTTCTCCTCTCTCAACCGGATTCAGGGGAGCAAGGCTTGGAAATCGCTGGGAAACTGATTGATTCCGGAGCGATTGACTTGGTGGTTGTGGACTCGGTTGCGGCCTTGGTACCACGAGCGGAGATTGACGGAGATATTGGGGATAGCCATGTTGGTTTGCAGGCTCGGATGATGAGTCAAGCCATGCGGAAACTAGGGGCTTCCATCAATAAAACCAAAACGGTGGCGATCTTTATCAACCAACTTCGGGAAAAGGTCGGCGTGATGTTCGGAAACCCTGAAACAACGCCAGGTGGTCGCGCTCTGAAATTCTATGCCTCTGTGCGTCTGGATGTTCGTGGAAATTCCCAAATCAAGGGAACGGGTGATCAAAAAGATGAGAATATCGGTAAGGAAACCAAAATCAAGGTCGTGAAAAATAAGATTGCACCACCCTTTAAAGAAGCTGTTGTGGAAGTCATCTATGGTGAGGGAATCTCTGCCACTGGTGAATTGGTGAAAATTGCCAGCGACCTGGATATCATTAAAAAATCGGGAGCTTGGTACTCCTATGGAGATGACAAGATTGGGCAAGGTTCCGAAAATGCCAAGAAGTTCCTCAAGGAAAATCCGGCTATCTTTGATGAAATCGACCGCAAGGTTCGCCAACACTTTGGCTTGCCAGTAGCCGAATTACCAGAAGGGGAAGCAGCAGCGACTGCTACTCAGCCAGAGGTAGATGAAAAAATCCTTGAAGAAGCTGCAGATATGGCACAAGATTTGCCATTGGATTTGGAAGAAATCGAAATTGAAGAATAAGACTCCTGGAAGGGAACATTCTGTGGGATTTTGATTTCCTGAGGAATAAATTGCAAAAGTCAGTCTAGGGACCGATGGCCTGTTTCCTAAAATCCGGTAAACTAACAGTAGTGTAGCGAAAGGAGGATTTTGCATGATCAAAATTTACACGGTTTCAAGTTGCACAAGCTGTAAAAAAGCAAAAACCTGGTTAACTCAACATCAATTAAGCTATAAAGAAAAAAATATTGGAAAAGACGGCCTCACAAGAGAAGAGCTAATGGCGATTTTAGCCAAGACCGATAATGGCGTAGCTAGCATTGTCTCTTCCAAAAATCGTTATGCCAAGAGCCTAGGGGTTGATTTGGAAGACCTGCCCCTTAGTGAGGTTGTGGATCTGATTCTTGCTAATCCACGGATTCTCAAGAGCCCGATTATGATGGATGCCAAGCGCCTCCAGGTGGGCTACAAAGAGGATGATATCCGTGCTTTCCTTCCGCGCTCGGTTCGCAATGTCGAAAATGCGGAGGCCCGCCTACGTGCGGCCCTCTAATTCTAGTAAAGCTAGTGCTCGTTTGCGCTAGCTTTTTTGTCAGTCGTCAGACAGTATGATAAAATCCCGACTTTATCACCTAAAAATAGACAAAGACCAGCTAACCCCTTGTGCCCCAAGGGATTTGGCTAGTCTTTTTTCTTATTTGGGTGTTGTATATGGAGCCTTAGCGTAGTTTTTTAGCTCTTCAAA
>NZ_JACBXX010000130.1 GCF_013415245.1 Streptococcus danieliae
GTAGCGACGATCATTAATTGTCAAATGTTTTCCTTTTGTTGTATAATTGTTTTGCATCTCTGTGCCCTTCCTTTTGTTTGTGGTGAACAACAAGTATAGCACGGAGGTGTTTTCTTATACCTTACAAAAGGATTTCATTTGACAACAGGGACTTTTGAAGCTGTTTTGAGGGCTAAACCAAGGCTATCATTAGCCTTGGCCAATTAGCCTAACAGCTCCAAACCTATTATCAAATGAAATCAGACAACTCATCAGAATGAGTTGTAGTACTTATCTAGCAGATAGGATGGGTGGCTAACTTCATTTTAAAATTTTTGGATTTGTTACAATGAGGTCTGTATTTTATTCTTTTACAAGAGAGGTTTTGTATGTCAACAAGAACTGGCTTGGCCAAGCGGGTTTCTAACTATGAACTCTTTTTTGACTTGGCCTTTGTCCTAGCTTTGAGGGAACTGAATGGTTCTCTTCATATGGAGCATATTTCTTTACAAAATGTTCTGGTCTTTGCCATGGCCAATATTGTTCTGATGAATATCTGGTTTAATGAGGTTTTGTATTATCAAAAATACGGAGATTCTCGTCGGATCGATATCTACACCGTGATTGGCTTGATGTTTGTTGTGGGACATCTGGGAATGAGCCTCAACTTTGATACTGCGAGTCTCCTGCCAGGGAGTTCGGTCGTGATTCAATTTAATGGGTTGTTGTTTGTGGCTTATGGCATCATTTTACTTCAGTATTGGTTAAAGGGTCGACAGCTCGGCTTTAATCGGGATATGAAGTTGTCCATGCTTTCGCTGGGACTTTATATGGTAGTCCTGCTTCCTTTCATAACTGGCTTGTTGGGCTGGGGGCCTTGGATGATGTTTGTTTTTGTCTTTCCCGTTTTCCTACCAATGATTTTGTCGTTCTTCTATAAGGAGCAGGAAGAGCTGCCGACTAATTTCCCTCATGCGGTGGAGCGAGGGCAGTTAATCACAATCTTGTCTTTTGGTGAGTCGGTGATTGCGATTATTGGAACTTATTCCCTGGGTGAACACTTGTTATGGAGTGCCCTGCTCTTCTTTGGGATGGCCTGTATGTTTATTAACTATATGTCTCAGACCTTCCTAGGAGTTGATCACCATTCCAAGCGTCCGGTTGGTTTCCTCTTTTACTTGCATCTGATGATTGTGATGGGAATTAATATGTTCACCGTGTCCACAGAATTGCTGGCTGATAGTCACCATGCAGTATTGGGACACTGGATGTTGGTTGCTGGAGTTACCTTGTTCTATCTGGGAACCTACGGGACAACGGTCTTTAACCAAGCTATGTATCGCCTGCGAAAAGAAGATCAGTTGATTCTATGGGGGCTTATTCTAGCAACTGTATTGGCCTTGGTTTTTGTCGGGACAAATGTATTGGGAATAGGACTTGCTTTGATTATTGGTTCTTACGCCTTGGGCTTTTACTTTTACATTTTTAGGATCAAGGTGAGAAGGCTTCATCAAGTGCCTCAGCCGGATCCTCGCTCTAACCCACGAGATTTTTCAAAATAGCGGTCTAAAAAAAGCATCCCGTTTTTGGGATGCTTTTTTTAGAAGGCCTGACGGCGAGGGTTTATACGGGCATTTTTGATCTTGTAGGTGCGCATGAGCCACCAGCGGAGGGCAAAGGCCGCGATACCAATGAGGATAAGAACCAAGCTTGGTAGAGGTGGATTGATCCCCGCTAGGAGGCTTTCAGAGATCGTGATGAGGGCAATCCAGGCCAGGAGGGTAAGACCTACAAAGAGGAAGCCGCGGCGAGCATTGGGGCGTTCCCCTTCATACTGAGGTTCATAGTAGCGATAGACAAAGTGGTAGAGGGCATAAAAGACGGCTCCACCTCCTGTGGTCATGCTGATTAGGGTTAGAAGTCCATAGCTAGTGCTTCCTGGGATAAATTGGTTGATGAGACCGATTCCAAGTCCAACAAAGGCTAGGAGGAAGAGGCTGGATTCCAACCACATGAGCCAAGGACTATCGTTGGCGGCTGTCGAATCAGAGCTTTCAGAAGAGGCTTCAGTTAGTTGGTTGCGAACCCATTGGGTTGGAGTACCATAAAGAGCCCGGGCAGTGAAGCCGCGGTCTTGTTTCTCCTCAATGTCTGGGAGGATGTTGGCAAGGAGGATTTCGATTTCTTTTGGAGACTTACCGGCTTGTTCTAAGAGTTTTTGCACGGTCCGGACATACTGTTGATTTTTTTTGGTTAGGTGTTCAAATGACATAAAATTCCTCTCTCTTAGAATAATTTTTTATGGATTAAATACAAGGTCATGGAGAGACTCATGGCGAAGGCAATGGCAATAATGATCCAAAAGGCATGCGGTTCGCCATTTAGGGGCATATCATTGTTCTTAAAGTTCATACCATAAGCTGAGAAAATCATAGTTGGGATGGACATTACAATGGTTACCAAGGCTAGGGTCTTCATAATGTTGTTCTGGTTGTTGGAGATGATGGAGGCAAAAGTGTCCGTCATACTCCGTAAAATATTTCCGTAAATATCCGCCATTTCGATCGCCTGTTGGGTTTCAATCAGCGTATCTTCCAGTAAATCCTCATCTTCTAAGTATTTTTTGATGGTTGAAGAAGAAGAGGTTAATTTGCGAACCACGCGTTCATTGGTTTTCAAGGAGGCTTTGAAGTAAACGATGGTTTTTTCCAATTCCATGAGCTCAATCAGTTCCTCATTACGAGGTGCTTCTAAAAGGACTGTCTCAATTTGATCGGATTTCCGGTCAATCGACCGCAAGGCGGTTAGATAGAGTTCCGCATTGCGGTAGAGAATTTGGAAAACGAATCGGGAGCGCATAAAAGTGTAAAAATTACGCAGGCGTCGTTGTACAAATACATCCAAAAGGGGGATATTTTCTTGACAGGTAGTGATAATGACATCGTCCGTCAAAATAATTCCCAAGGGGATGGTGACATAATAAATCTTGTTGTTCCGTTCTTCGGTGATCGGGACGTCGACGATAATCAGGGTATAGTCATCCTCAATGGTCACACGGGACATCTCTTCCAAGTCAAGAGGGGCTCGGAGGTCGGAGATATCGATGTTAAATTCATTGGCGACTTCAATTGATTCACTCTGAGTGGGATTAATCAGGTTAATCCAAGAACCAGACTCCATGTGGTCAATTTCCTTGAATTGTGTTGTTGTGGATAAAAATACCTGTCTCATAATCCCTCCTTCTTTTCTCATTCTCTTCCATTATATCCTAAATAAGGTCAAAATCAAGCCTTTTATGCTCTCGCGAGATGCGTGAATCATGGATTTTAAGCCCAGTTTTTAGGGCATTTTTGGTATAATGAATGGAATAGAAAAAGTGAGGATTGTATGCAGGATAAAATTGTTATTCATGGCGCACGCGCCCATAATTTAAAAAATATCGATGTGACCATCCCTCGTGACCAGCTTGTCGTCGTGACCGGTTTGTCTGGTTCGGGAAAATCCAGTCTGGCCTTTGATACTTTGTATGCGGAAGGACAGCGACGCTATGTAGAATCCCTATCTGCCTATGCCCGCCAATTTTTAGGGAATATGGACAAGCCGGATGTCGATTCGATTGAAGGTCTTAGCCCTGCTATCTCCATCGACCAGAAAACAACCAGTAAAAATCCCCGTTCGACAGTCGGAACCATTACTGAAATCAATGATTACTTGCGTTTGCTCTACGCTCGAGTGGGAACTCCCTACTGTATCAACGGTCATGGGGCTATCCAAGCCTCTTCGGTCGAGCAGATTGTTGATCAGGTTTTAGAGCTGCCAGAAGGGCAACGTCTCCAGGTTTTGTCCCCTGTGCTTCGTAAGAAGAAAGGTCAGCATAAAACGCTACTGGCTAAAATTCAAAAAGACGGTTATGTTCGAGTTCGGGTGGACGGAGAGATTTATGATGTCACAGAAGTTCCCGAGCTGTCAAAAAGCAAGAAGCACGATATTGAGATTGTTGTGGACCGGATTGTCCTCCGGGATGGGATTCGGTCCAGGCTCTTTGATTCAATCGAGGCGGCCCTTCGTTTGTCTGAAGGCTATTTGGTGATCGATACCATGGATGGCAAGGAGCTGCTCTTTTCGGAGCACTATGCCTGTGCCGTTTGTGGTTTTACAGTTCCTGAGCTGGAACCCCGTCTCTTCTCCTTTAATGCTCCATTTGGCTCTTGTTCTGTCTGTGATGGTCTTGGGATGAAATTAGAAGTAGATTTGGACATCGTGGTTCCGGATCCTCGTAAAACCTTAAGAGAAGGAGCACTGGCTCCCTGGAATCCGATTTCGTCCAATTACTATCCACAGATGTTGGAGCAGGCCATGGTTGCCTTTGGGATTGACATGGATACTCCCTTTGAAGAGCTCTCTCAAGAAGATAAGGACTTGATTCTTTTTGGTTCCGGTGGCAGGGAATTCGCCTTCCACTATGAGAATGAATTTGGTGGTGTGCGTGACATTGAAATTCCTTTTGAAGGGGTAGCCAATAATATTAGCCGTCGCTACCGGGAAACTAGCAGTGACTACACCCGGAATGTCATGCGGACCTATATGAATGAGCTGACCTGTGGAACCTGTAAGGGTTATCGTTTGAACTCACCAGCCTTGTCGGTTCGTGTTGGTGGGGAAGATGGTTTGAATATCGGGCAGGTTTCGGATCTGTCGGTTGCTGATCACTTGGCCTATGTTGAAGGTCTCAGTCTCACAGAGACCGAGGCGACGATTGCCAAGCCAATTGTTAAGGAGATTCATGACCGTCTGTCCTTCCTCAATAATGTTGGCTTGAACTACTTGACTCTCTCGCGGACAGCCGGAACCCTCTCTGGTGGTGAAAGTCAGCGGATTCGTCTGGCGACTCAAATTGGTTCCAACCTGAGTGGTGTCCTTTATATCCTGGATGAGCCGTCGATTGGTCTGCACCAACGGGACAATGATCGTCTGATTGCCAGCCTGAAGAAAATGCGGGATTTGGGCAATACCTTGATTGTGGTTGAGCATGACGAGGATACCATGTGGGCAGCAGACTGGTTGATTGATATTGGTCCGGGCGCAGGTGTATTTGGGGGGCAGGTAGTGGCTGCAGGGACTCCAGACCAGGTGGCTCAGGATCCCAATTCCTTGACAGGTCAGTATCTATCTGGTAAACGCTCGATCCCAGTCCCTCAAGAACGTCGCCCGGGAAATGGGCAGACCATCGAGGTGACAGGGGCTAGTGAGAACAATTTGAAAAATGTCTCGGCTTCCTTCCCACTGGGGAAATTTGTGGCTGTAACGGGGGTTTCTGGATCTGGTAAGTCGACCTTGGTCAACTCTATTCTTAAGAAGGCCATGGCCCAAAAGCTCAATCGCAACTCGGACAAACCAGGGAAATTTAAAACGATTACTGGGATTGACCAGGTCGAGCGGTTGATTGACATTGACCAGAGTCCCATCGGGCGGACACCCCGCTCCAATCCAGCGACCTATACAGGTGTCTTTGACGATATTCGGGATCTCTTTGCCCAAACCAATGAGGCGAAGATTCGAGGCTACAAGAAAGGTCGCTTTAGTTTTAATATCAAGGGAGGACGCTGTGAGGCCTGCTCTGGAGATGGGATTATCAAGATTGAGATGCACTTCCTCCCAGACGTCTATGTTCCCTGTGAGGTCTGTCATGGGACCCGTTACAACAGCGAAACCCTGGAAGTTCATTACAAAGAGAAAAATATTTCGGAAATCTTAGATATGACGGTGAATGATGCGGTTGATTTCTTCCAGCACATTCCAAAAATCCAGCGGAAACTGCAGACCATTAAGGACGTTGGTTTGGGCTATGTGACCCTGGGGCAGCCAGCGACAACCTTGTCCGGTGGTGAAGCCCAGCGAATGAAACTGGCTTCTGAATTGCATAAGCGCTCAAATGGGAAGTCTTTCTATATTTTGGATGAGCCAACAACCGGTCTGCATACCGAAGATATTGCGCGTCTTTTGAAGGTTTTGGAGCGTTTTGTAGAAGAAGGAAATACGGTCTTGGTCATTGAACATAACTTGGATGTGATTAAAACGGCGGATCACATTATTGACTTGGGGCCGGAAGGTGGAGTTGGCGGCGGTCAGATTGTCGCGGTTGGAACTCCGGAAGAAGTGGCAGCCAACCCTGCCAGTCATACAGGTCGTTATTTACAGGCAAAATTAGAGGGGGCTTAGGTTTATGAAACGATTGGAAAAATTACAGGCGGAGCTTGTGGCGCGTGGTTTGGATGGTTTTTTGGTGAATAATCTGACCAATATTTATTATTTAACAGGCTTTTCAGGCTCCAATGCGACCCTGTTTGTAGAGCCAGAGGCAGTGACCTTTTTCACCGATTCACGCTACACCCTAGCGGCTAAGGCGATCCTTGATCCAGCCATTGATTTTGTGGAAACACGTGCGGAACTGGCAGAGGTGGCAGGGATTGTCCAGGATCGAGGTTTGAAGCGGATTGGTTTTGAATCCAATGTGCCTTATTATTACTACCAAGAGTTGACCAAGCGTTTGGCAGATCAAGAATTGGTAGCAGAGGCTAGTGTGGTAGAGGGGCTACGTCTGATTAAGGATGAGTCTGAGATTGCGATTATCCAAGAAGCTTGTAAGATTTCTGATCAAGCCTTTATCGATGCCTTAGAGTTCATCAAGATTGGGCAAACAGAATTGGAAATTGCGACCTTCTTGGATTTCCGGATGCGGGAGTTAGGGGCGAGTGGTTTGTCCTTTGATTCGATTGTGGCTTCTGGTCCGAATTCTGCTATGCCGCATGCCCATCCAGGTCAGCGTCAGTTGGAGTCCGGAGATACTCTTACCTTGGATTTTGGTTGTGTCTTCCAACACTATGCATCCGACATGACCCGGACTATTTACCTAGACCATGTTCAGGATGAGCAGGCTGCTCTGCATCAATTGGTTTTGGATGCCAACCAGGCGGTTATTGCTCAAGCTAAGGCCGGAATGCTTTTGACAGACTTTGACCAGGCTGCTCGCTCTTTAATTGACCAGGCTGGCTATGGCCCAGCCTTTAGCCATTCAATTGGCCATGGGATGGGGCTCGAGGTCCATGAAGAACCCTTCTTCAGGGCTGGCTCAGAGGACCGGCTTCAATCTGGTATGGTCGTGACCGATGAGCCTGGTATTTACTTGGATGGTAAGTATGGTCTGCGGATCGAGGATGACCTTTGGATCCAGGAAGAGGGGTGCCAGGTTTTAACCAAGGCGCCTAAGGAGCTGATCATCATTTGAGGTTTGCCTTGAATTGTGATAGAATGAAGAGAAAAAATTATAATTGAAGAGGTATTCAAGCATGATTGATGCAAGTAAATTAAGAGCTGGGATGACTTTCGTAGCGGCAGATGGAAAATTGTTGCGTGTATTGGAAGCCAGCCACCACAAACCAGGTAAGGGAAATACGGTTATGCGGATGAAGTTGCGCGATGTTCGTAGTGGTTCAACTTTTGACACGACTTACCGTCCAGATGAAAAATTCGAACAAGCGATTATCGAAAGTCGTACAGCGACTTACCTTTACCAAATGGATGATACAGCTTACTTCATGGATACAGAGAGCTTTGAGCAATATGAAATTCCAACTGTAGCTGTTCAAGATGAGCTGCGTTTCATTTTGGAAAACTCAGAAGTGAAAATCCAGTTCTACGGAACAGAAGTGATTGGGGTAACGGTACCGACAACAGTTGAATTGACGGTTACAGATACTCAACCTTCTATTAAAGGTGCTACTGTTACAGGTTCTGGTAAACCGGCGACACTTGAAACTGGTTTGGTGGTTAATGTTCCAGACTTTATCGAAATTGGTCAAAAATTGATTATCAATACCCAAGAAGGTACTTACGTATCCCGTGCCTAGAAAGGACCAGTTATGACGCAACAATCAGGTGACATTATTATTGCCCCTCGGGTCTTAGAAAAAATCATCGCGATTGCAACAGCTAAAGTGGATGGGGTCCATTCCTTTGCCAATAAAAACATGTCGGACAGCTTGATGAAAAATAGCTCTAGCCGGGGTGTTTATATTGAAAATATGCAGGCGGATGAAAAGGTTGTGGATATCTATCTCTACCTTGAATATGGGGTATCGGTCCCTAATCTGGCTTTGGAAATTCAAAAAACAGTCAAAACAGCTGTCCGGAATTATCTAGAGATGGAATTGGCTGCGGTGAATCTTCACGTGGCTGGTATCGTTCCTGAAAAAACACCGAAACCAGACTTGAAAGACCTTTTCAATGAGGACTTCCTAAATGGTTAAGGGACAACAGGAAACTCGTCGTGATTTACGTGAACGGGCCCTTCAAACTTTGATTGGTTTGGAGTTTCAAGAGGATTCTCTAGGCCTGGTCGCTTTTGCTTATAACTATGATAAGGAAGAAGTTGAAGAGGAACGTGAAGTTCCAGTCTTCCTCCTCAATCTTGTCCAGGGGGTTCAGAATCACCAGGCTGACTTGGATCAGAAAATTGCAGCCAAGTTGAAGGCTGGTTGGACTGTGGATCGTCTGACTTTAATTGAAAAAAATATCCTGCGTCTCGGGCTCTTTGAAATGCTTTACTTTGAAGAAACCCCAGCTGTCGTGGCAGTTAACGAAGCGGTAGAGTTGGCTAAGACCTTCTCAGAACCAAAATCAGCTGGCTTTGTCAACGGGGTCTTGTCGGCCTATGTTGTGGACGAAGCAGATGCTTAGGAACTAGAAAAGAGAGGCCATCGGTGAGAGCCTCTCTTTTGTGTTTCGAGAGGAGAGTTCCTGAACTTTGGAATCCTCTCCTGTTTTTAATAAGGTAAATAATTTTGTTTGGGATTTTTTTAGAATTTTCCATTCAGGTCGTTTTCGAGTCATTTCAGAATATTCAGGTTTGAAGAAGGTCGATCTGTGTTATACTCATAAGCAGATTGGAGGTAGTATATGAAGACTCATTCACTTTCTTTGTCTGATTTGCAACTGCTTGTGGCAGGGACTGCTGGGACCTGCAAGTTTGTGATGGCAGGTGCCAACGGCTATTCCTGTCGTTATCCAAATGGTCAATGGGACTATATTGTAACTAAATCACCATTTGAGGCTACCAAGGATACCGTCGTCAATGGTTGGATTTCCTCCATGGCGGGTGGCTATTGGTCAGGAAGGAGACCCTAAATGAAGGAAGAAGAATTGTTGGACGCTTACTACAACCTGTTATTAAGCTCAGATTTGCGTTCGGATGAGCGGGACTTGCTCCTAGGTTATAAGCAGGATTTGCTGCTTTCCAATAAAAACTGGAAATCCCGTTTTTTGAACCTAGTTGAGGACATTCGTTGCTTGTCTTTACGGAAAATGAAACAAGAAAAATTGAGTCCAGATTTGGCAGACTTTTACAAAAAAGTAGCCTTTATGGGAAAAGTGGAAGAGGAACAAGCCAGAGGTTTGGCTTCTTTGGGAATCTTTTTCCATTGAGTTTAAAAGCCCTTCAGACCAAGTCTGAAGGGCTTTCTTATGGTTAATGACCTTGGAAAAATTTTGGTTGCACATAAAGAAGGGGATAGAGCACTACAAGGGTGACGAGTAGGGTTAAGCCTCCTGCAGTAGCATTGACGGATAGGGAATAAAGAACCGGAGACATGCCTTCAGGGGCATAGTCTGACCAAAACAGAATCCCTGCCCAGAAGTGAAAGAGGTAGCGAACCAAAATCGCGGTGATAGTTCCCAAACTGGCTAGGCTAAAGACTTTAGCGGTTTGTCCCTTGGCCATGGCTTGCTTGAGTGGAGTAGAAAACAAGCCAGCTAGCCCCATTACTAAAAAGGCGAAAATATACTCAATCACAACCTGGGGGATGCTGAGGTAATAGACCTTAGACAATAAGAAGTGGAGTAGTCCCCAGCAGAGTCCTGCTAAAAGCCCAGCTTTTAAGCCACGGCGTAGAGAAAAGAGGATGAGAGGGATAGTTCCGAAGGACGGGGTAAACCAGGACGCGAAGTCTGGTAGCAAAGAAAGACTCATGGCAAGGGCTGCAAAGATGGCAGCCTCAGTCAAGATGAGCATATTTTTGGACATAAAAAACTCCTTTCGCAAAAGCCAAGGAGTGGTAAGGTCATGGATTAGCAGACTCGTTCTAGCGAAACTTCTATCAAATCAGGTATTTGATTGAGATAGAGCTTTAGTCTTAACATTTTCCTGCGACAGTCCTAACTGTATCAGGTTCCATGGGTATAATCTCAGCCTCAGCACCCCAAATGTTTCATCCTCTTCAGTCTAGCATAGAAAGCGCTTAAATACAAGAAAAATGCCCCTAAATTGGGGATTGTTAGAGGAGTTTGCCTATAAAAGCCCCTTTACTCGTGTAAAAGAGGGAACAAGCCAGGCTGGTTTCTGAATCAGATCTGGAACGCGTCAGAAATCGCAGCCGTCTCTTACCATAGGAATTGGGAGATAGGGATTTGTGGGCACCATAGCTGGTAAAGCGTTTAAAAATGCACCCGGATTGTTAGCATGTGTGTCTAACGATTCGGGTGCATTTCAAGTTTAAAGATCCTTAATTTCTGGGGCTGGCCAGGAGACTAACAGGGAGAATGTAGCCGCTGTGGTCCATAACCTGTCCCTTGATGCGTTTGAGGAGGATTTCCACTAGGAGCTCTGCCATTTCCGCGATGGGTTGTTTGATAGTAGTTAGTTGGGGATGGTAGTGTTCAACATAGTGGGTTCCGTCATAACCGACCACTTCCAGGTCCAGTTGCATACTTTGAGCAATATTTTGGACTTGGATGGCGGTTAGGTCATCCGAGGCGAAGATGCCATCGGGGCGTTTATCTCGGAGGATTTGGCGGATTTCCATTTCCTTGCGCTGGGTGCTGTAGTGGGAGGGGAGATTGATAATCGGAGCCTGGGGGAGGACGCTAGCGAAGCCAGCGTGGCGGAGACTGGTTGGGGAATTGGAATTGTCATTTCCTGTTAGCATGAGGATGTTGCTGGCTCCGGTTTTTAGGAGGTAATTGGCAGCAATTTCACCACCACTGTAGTTATCCGATGCGACAACCGGAATATCTGGTGAGAGATTCCGATCAAAAGCAACGATGGGAGCAGAGACTTGATTGTAGTCCTCAATCCCTAGGTTGTGGCTGGAGGAAATAATCCCGTCTACTTGATTGGCTTCCAACATTTCCAGGTATTCTTTTTCCTTTTCAGGTTCTCCCTGGCTGTTGCAGATTATGGTTTTATAGCCCTGCTTGAAGAGTTCTGCTTCGAGGGCATCAATGAGCTCGGCATAGAAGACATGGCCTAGTTTAGGGAAAATCAAGCCGACCAGTTTAGCGGATTTTCCCTGGAGGCTGCGAGCCATGTTGTTGGGCTTATAGCCAAGCTCCCGCATACTTTGGTTGACCTTGTCGATGGTTTTTTGAGACAGGTAACCTTTGCGGTTGATGACACGAGAGACAGTAGTAGGGCTGACGCCGGCGTGTTCGGCGACATCCGTTAGCTTAACGGCCATGGTTTGCCAGTGGATAGTAGTGCCCAGTTACTTGTCCTTTGATCTTATAGCAGCCTGTTTGGTCTTGACTTGGGAAGGCCCGGCCAGAGAGAACAAATTCGCCATCGTTGATAAAGATTTCAAAGGTGGATTGATCCACAAAAATCCGAAGTTTCGTATCCCCTTCTGGGAGGTCGAGACTGCGCGTTTCCCCGTGTTCGAGGTCAAAACGGTTGCCCAAGCCTGAACGGTCAACGGTCAGGACTCCCGCTTGACGATCAATTTGGATTTGAAGTCCTTCTTTGGCTGGATTGGCAAAGAGTACGAGGCTTGCATCTTCTTGAGCTGGGATGCTTAGCTCTAACTCATAGCTATTGTTGGTTTCGAGACGATCAGCCCAGTCTTCCTGTCCTTGACGGAGATTCTTGATCGGCTCAACGGGCTCTTGGTAAAGTTTGCCGCCCCTGAGGCTTAATTTTTTGACCAACGACATACAACCTTGGTGTTCATATTGGTCTGATGGGTAGCTGACATCTGGCAAGCCCATCCAGGAGATAGCATAGGCTGTTCCGTCTAGAGCGTTAAAGCCTTGAGTGGCATAGGTTTCAAATCCGTAGTCTAACTGCATCAGAGGTCCTACATCGACCATTTGTGCCGTGGTCCTGTCAAACGATTGACCGATTTTATAGAGGTTAGGATAGATATTTTGGTAATCAAAAATTTCCTTATCTAAGCCCTGTGGACAGTAGAGGAGGACCGGTTGCTGGTCGATAAAGACGAGATTTGGACACTCCATCATGTAGGCAGTGCGGTCATTGGCAAAATCTAAATCGCCGACCTCGACCCAGTTGCGGATATCTTTATTCTCAGCCTTGTAGAGACGGACGAAGCCTTTTTGGTCCAAGTCTTGCCCACCGACGATGGCATAATAATCTTCTTCCAATTGGAAGATTTGTGGGTCACGGAAGTGATCGGTCGCATCACTCGGCTGCTCAATCAGCACATGATCGATTTTTTCCAAAGTGCCATCCCGATGCAAGAGAGCCCCAATTTGTTTAGGGTGGCGGACCCAGTTCTCGTCGCGGACATTTCCAGTGTAAAAGAGGAAGAGTTGGTCTGCTACCTGTAGGGCGGATCCGGAATAAGCGCCATGGCTGTCAAGCGGGGTGTCAGGAAGAATTTTGAGACCGGTCTCCTTAAAGGTTACGAGGTCATTACTCTCCAACTGAACCCATTGCTTGAGTCCGTGAGCTGCTCCAAAGGGAAAATTTTGGTAAAAGAGAATCCACTTACCGTCAAAATAGGAGAATCCATTGGGGTCGTTGAGTAGGCCAGTAGCAGGTTCAACGTGGTAGTGGTTGTGCCATGGGGACTGGGCATTGAGTTCTTTCAGGTCTTGAACTTCTTGTTCTGTCCAGTCTTCATAACGTTTGTAACGTAATTCGGTAGTCCATTTCATAAAAGCGCCTCCATAGTTTTTGCTATTTTATAGTAAATGTTTTCCTAAGAAAAATCAAGGGTTTATCTCCTCAAAAACATTTTTTCTGCAAAACGATTGACATATTTCGCAGATGTGGTAGAATAACAAGTGACAAAACGGTGAACCGTTTTCAAAACTAAAACAAGGAGTTGTTATAATGGATAACAAGCAGATTGCCCAATCCGTAATCGAAGCGCTTGGTGGACAAGAAAACGTGAATAGTGTTGCCCACTGTGCCACTCGTCTACGGGTTATGGTCAAAGATGAGTCCAAAATCGACAAAGATACAGTTGAGAAATTGGACAAGGTTCAAGGAGCCTTCTTTAACTCTGGTCAATACCAAATCATCTTTGGTACTGGTACTGTTAATAAAATTTATGAGGAAGTTGTAGCATTGGGACTTCCAACTAGCTCAACGGGTGAGCAGAAGGCTGAAGCAGCCAAGCAAGGGAACTGGTTCCAACGTTCGATCCGAACCTTCGGTGACGTGTTTGTTCCAATCTTGCCTGCGATCGTTGCGACTGGTCTTTTCATGGGGATTCGTGGTGCGATTACTAATGATGCGGTTCTTGGCTTATTTGGAACCACTTCAGAAGCCTTCTCAAGCACAGACTTCTACTTGTGGACTCAGGTTCTAACTGATACCGCCTTTATCTTCTTCCCAGCCTTGATTGCTTGGTCTGCCTTCCGTGTCTTTGGCGGAAATCCAGTTATCGGGATTGTCTTGGGCTTGATGATGGTTAGTCCAGCCCTTCCAAATGCTTGGGCGGTTGCTTCAGGAGATGCAGAACCCTTGATGTTCTTTGGCTTTATCCCCGTTGTTGGCTACCAGAACTCAGTGTTGCCAGCCTTCTTCGTTGGTTTGCTTGGAGCTAAGCTTGAGAAGTGGTTGCACAAGAAAGTTCCAGATGTTTTGGACCTCTTGTTGGTGCCATTCGTAACTTTCTTGGTTATGTCTGTTCTTGGTTTGTTTGTGATTGGACCTGTTTTCCACTCGGTTGAAAACATCGTCCTTGCAGCAACAACAGCAATCTTGGCCTTGCCATTTGGTCTTGCAGGATTGATCCTTGGTGGAGTTCACCAGTTGATCGTGGTTACAGGTGTTCACCATATTTTCAACCTCTTGGAAGCGCAGTTGATTTCAAATACTGGTCGCGATCCATTTAACGCCATCATTACAGCAGCTATGTCTGCGCAAATGGGGGCAACTCTTGCGGTTGGTGTGAAGACCAAAGATAAAAAGCTCAAAGCTCTGGCCTTCCCAGCAGCCCTATCTGCCAGCTTGGGAATTACTGAACCAGCAATTTTCGGGGTTAACCTTCGTTTCGGTAAACCATTTGTAATGGGATTGATCGCCGGTGCAGCTGGTGGTTGGTTGGCATCTATCTTGAACCTTGCAGGAACAGGATTTGGAGTGACGATTATCCCTGGTACCCTTCTTTACCTAAACGGTCAGCTCTTGCAGTATGTCCTTATGGTTGCTGTATCAACGGGTCTTGGATTCGCCCTTACTTATTCTTTCGGCTATAAGGAAGAACAAGAAGAGGTTGCGGAAGTCGATGAGGCTGTTGAAGCAGCGCAAATGGTTGGTTTGCAAAATGAAGCTGTCGCAACTCCTGTTGAAGGAGAAACTGTGGCTCTTGAAACGGTTAATGATCCAGTTTTCTCAAGCGGTGCAATGGGAAGCGGAATTGCTATCAAACCAAGCCAAGGTGTGGTTTACGCACCAGCAGATGCAACAGTTACGGTCGCCTTTGAAACAGGGCATGCCTACGGTTTGAAAACAGACAAGGGTGCAGAACTCTTGATCCACGTGGGGATTGATACCGTTTCAATGGCTGGTAAAGGATTTGAACAGAAAGTTCAATCTGGCGCTAAAGTTAAAGCAGGGGATGTCTTGGGAACCTTCGATGCTGCAGCGATTGTGGAAGCGGGTCTGGAAGATACAACCATGTTTATCGTAACTAATACGGCTGAATATGAACAAGTAGCTCCAGTAGCAGCTGGACAAACTGTTCAAAAAGGTTCAGAAGTTCTTAGCCTTTCTGCTAAATAAGTGTTACTATAAAAGGCCGAGACAGTCGTCTCGGCCTTCCTTATGTCAAGAATCATAAAAAATTGAAATTAGGAGGATCTTGTATGTCTGAAAAATTATATGCCAGCTTAGAAGCTGGTGGAACGAAGTTTGTCTGTGCTGTCGGAAACAGCAGTTTTGAAGTTGTGGAAAAAATCCAATTTCCAACCACAACACCTGCTGAAACGATTGGGCAAGCGATTGACTTTTTCTCAAAATTTGACCTAGCTGGTTTGGCGATTGGTTCTTTTGGACCGTTGGATATTGCCCATAGTTCTGAAACCTATGGCTATATCACAACAACTCCGAAACCTCATTGGGCTAATGTGGACTTGTTGGGTCCTTTTAAAGAGGCTTTGAATATTCCCGTTTATGTGACAACAGATGTAAACTCATCAGCTTTTGGTGAAATTGTTGCGCGTAACCACCAAGTGAAAAACCTTGTTTATTACACCATTGGTACAGGGATCGGGGCCGGTGTTATTCAAGATGGGATATTTATCGGAGGGCAAGGACACCCTGAAATGGGCCATGTACCTGTGGCTGTGCATGACCTGGATCGGAAAGCTGGTTTTGAAGGAATTTGTCCCTTCCATGGTGACTGTTTGGAAGGGATGGCAGCTGGACCAAGTCTGGAAGCCAGAACCGGTATCCGAGGTGAGAATATTCCTTTGGATTCGGATGTCTGGGATATTCAAGCTTCCTATATTGCCCAGGCAGCAGTACAGGCAACCTTGACCTTCCGCCCACAAGTGATTGTATTTGGAGGTGGGGTTATGGCTCAAGAACACATGGTCGAGCGAGTTCACAAGCAATTTGAAAAAATGCTCAATGGCTACCTACCTGTGCCAGATCTAAAAGACTATATCGTTACCCCAGCTGTAGCTGACAATGGTTCCGCAACCCTTGGAAACTTTGTCTTGGCTAAAGAAGTGAGTGAGTCCTAAGATGGCTCCAGAAATCATTCGAGATCAGGTCTTTCTAAGCCAGCCGTCACTTCCTGTCACACCCATGGACATCGGCCTAGCCGACTCTTTACGGGCGGCCCTAGCAGCCAACCGCGAGCGTTGTGTGGGCTTGGCCGCCAATATGATTGGCCACCAGAAACAAGCCATGATTATTAGCCTGGCACCAGGTCTCGATTTGGTTCTCTTTAACCCAACCATCCTGAGCCAGTCTGAACCCTACCAGACAGAGGAAGGCTGTTTATCCCTAGACGGCATTCGGCCAACAAAACGTTATCGGAAAATCCAGATTACCTATTGGGATCAAAACTTTCAACAGCAGGAACTGGATCTGGAAGGTTTTCCAGCCCAAATCTTCCAGCATGAATGGGATCATTTTCAGGGAATCTTGATTTAGGGCACCTCTAAAAAACCCAGTTTTTCTTCAAATTGAATCACTCAAACCTTGATAAATCAACATTTAGATTTTCAGAAATTTAGTTTTTAGGCTCGGGTTGGGAGTGGGACAGAACTAATTTTTTTCAAAATTAGTTCGTAGTCCCACCCCCGCAAGGTTGATTAGGTCGGGTTCGGAGCCTAAAAGGCGAACGAAACTGCCGATCAACTACTGCGTCAAAGGTATTTTGCTAATCATACAAAAATTTTAAAATGAAGTTAGCCACCCATCCTATCTGCTAGATAAGTACTACAACTCATTCTGATGAGTTGTCTGATTTCATTTGATAATAGGTTTGGAGCTGTTAGGCTAATTGGCCAAGGCTAATGATAGCCTTGGTTTAGCCCTCAAAACAGCTTCAAAAGTCCCTGTTGTCAAATGAAATCCTTTTGTAAGGTATAAGAAAACACCTCCGTGCTATACTTGTTGTTCACCACAAACAAAAGGAAGGGCACAGAGATGCAAAACAATTATACAACAAAAGGAAAACATTTGACAATTAATGATCGTCGCTACATTGAACGATGGAACAAAGAAGGAAAATCCAATCGAGAAATTGCTCGCCTACTTGGAAGAGCTCCTCAAACAATCAATAACGAAATCAAGCGAGGGCAAGTCTTACAACAAGTGAT
>NZ_JACBXX010000046.1 GCF_013415245.1 Streptococcus danieliae
ATAAAGCAATTCCTATTCTGATGTTTTTTCCACTTATCAGTTTACTAGGAATTGCTTTTTTTTGCACTCTGAATTACAAAAAAAGTTGCATGGAGAGAAAGCTTTCCACACAACTTATTATAGAACCCGAAAAAATGCCCTTCTTAAGAAGAGGCATTTTTTCGATTACGATTACGGTAACGTTTTTTACTTTCTTTGCTGAGGACAATTTCAAAGATGGTCCCTTTGGGACTATTGTCTTTGACTTGGATGCTCGCATTGAGAGCCGAGATGATCTGCTTGGCCAAGGCTAGACCGAGGCCAAAACCTGTGCTTTGGCGCGTCCGGGCCTTATCAACCTGGTAAAAGCGATCAAAGACTCGGGCTTTTTCTGCATCCGGAATTCCAATCCCATCATCCCAGACCTGGATCCGCAGGTCTCCATTCCGGTCTTGGGAGAATAGATGAATCCCAACCTGACCTTCGTCTTCGGTGTATTTGATGGCATTGTCAAAGAGGATGGTCAATAACTGTTTAAGCAAGCTCTTGTCGGATTGGATTTGCCCTTGAAATTCATTGATATAGGTAAATTGCTTGCCGTTTTCCTCAGCAACCAGCTCAAAGTTTTCCAAGGTATCTTCAAAAAACTGAGCATCAATGGTTTCTAGAACAGGATCAATTCCGTCATCGCGACGTGCCATGCTGAGTAGATTAGCGATTAACTTGCGCATATTCCGAACTTCTTCCAAGCTGGCTGCAACAGACTCGCTTTCCTCCAAAATAGTCGCTTGAGGTTTACGGAAAAGGCCTTCCAAGCGATTTTGAAGAACTGCCAGAGGTGTCCGAAGTTCATGGCTGGCATTTTCGATAAAGGCTTTTTGGCGTTGGACACTGTCCAAAAGCGGGACCATGGTTAATTTAGCCAGGTAATAACTGGCCAAGAGCGAGATCGACCAGAAAATCAACATAACCATGATAACGGTGTTTTCATTTCTCTGATTGGTTGATTCTATCTGACTGGTGTTAATCAAAACAGCCGCATAGGCAATGCCGTCAATGGGCTGGGCCAATTCTAGAGGAAAACAGATTTCTCGAAAGCGCTCCTTTTTCCCAAAGGTTGTCCGCATTTCAACCTGACGGATCTGATAGAATTTTTTCTTAGCATCTAACTGAATATTATTGGTATCCAACAAGTGGCTATTGGTGGATAAGGCTTCGCCATCTTCATTAAATAAGAGAACTTCGGAATTGGCCGAAAGGGGCGCCTCAATATTCTTTAAATCCTTTTCAATCCCGGCAATATTATCGGTATAACTCTTTAAGGACCGAAGAGCCGCTAAAACCGTTGCTTCAGAGTTCTGACTATAGTTCCGCAGAGTTCCATCGACCGAACTATAGATCCCCGACCGCATAATCTGTAAAATCAACACGGTCATGGTTCCAAAAATCAGAGTAAAGACGGTTACATAGCGAATAAAATACGGAAAATTAGCAGATTTGGCCTTTTCTTTAACCTTGTTCATGTTTCAAAATGTATCCCACACTTCTAAGTGTCTGCAAATGTTCTGCAAAAACACTCCCTTTAAGTTTCTTCCGAATTTTGGAGACATAGACCTCTACAACCGAAATCGTGGTATCAGAATCGAAGCCCCAGATTCGGTCGAAGATTTGTGACTTGGGTAAGATGACATTTTGATTCTGCAAGAAATAAACCAGAAGATCAAATTCTTTTCCTAGAAGCTCGACTTCTTTCCCTGCCATTTTAGTACTATTCGTATTGAGATCGACTTCAATATCCCCGTAGACCAACTGATTCAAATGAAATTTCCCAGAGCGTTTGAGCAGGGCCTGGATCCGCATCTTCAACTCTTCCAAATAGAAGGGTTTGGTTAAATAATCATCGGCTCCCAATTCAAAACCTTGGCCCTTGTCCTCTAAACTTTCCTTAGCTGTCATAATTAAAACCGGGGTGGAAACTCCCTTCTCCCGCAACTCTTGAAGGACCTGGAAACCATCTTTTTCGGGCAACATCAGATCCAAAAGAATCAAATCATAGATGCCAGACTCGGCTTCATAGAGACCTTCCTCACCATCAAAAACCTGCATCACATCTGCAAAATCATCCAAAAAATCAAAAACTGAATTGGATAAACTCAGGTCATCTTCGACCAACAAAATCTTAATCATCGCTATTCCTCTGTTCAAAAGGCCTGGGCCTGTTGCGACTCTCCAACCACCAACAGCAAGTATGGATGGTCCGTTTGTCCTCAGTCCCCAGGCCTTTCCCTGTCTACTTTTTTCTAGTTTACCAAGGTAAACTTAAATATTTCCTAATTCGCTTTCAGGGCAGCTAGAACCTGCTCCTGGTCACGTTCCATCAAGGCAACACGCGCCTCAATCTCATTCATCCCCATGATAATATTGCGTTGCATAGATAGATCATCCAATTTTGGCTGGAAGAAATCTTTGTAGGCCTGCAACTGATCCTGACGATGGAAACTGTTAGCTGGGTAGATAATGTACTTGTCGAAGGACATATCGCCCCCTAAGGCATCCACAATCCAGTCCCAATTTTGACCAGCCCAGTCCCAAGCCAGCGGACTTGCCTTAGCTTGCAACAAGAAAGCCCGGTACCAAGACATGGCCAAATCCTGTGGTTTAACAACCGATTTGTCCTGCCACTTAGATAGCAGCAAGGCTAGATGCTCCTCCTCTTGCGCATAGGATAGGGCTGCCGCTAGCTGACGTTGGAAGGTTCCATCGGTTGCATTTTTGTACAAAGCAAGGTAGAGTTCTACCAACTCTGCTGACTCAGCCGACTTCATTTGATTGATCAACACTTGCGAGCGGATCGAAGCAGGTAGGTCTTCCAAATGTTCTGCATACTGTTCAAAAAGGGCTGCTACTTCTTCCACAACAGGGACATCCCCTGCTTCCACCAGTTGGCTCAAAGCCACCTGGCGCACCAATTCATCCTGCTCCGCTTCACCAACTTGTGGCACTACTCCCAAGGTCTGGACTGCCGGACCAAAGAGTTGTGCAACTTTTTGGTTCAGAGCAGTCTGGGCGTCCTTATCTTGGTCCACAAAGCGGGCCAGGACTCGGACGACATTGGCCCAGGCGGAGAGAACAATAAAGGCTTTCTCTTCTGGCCATTTTTCCATCAAAGCAACCAGGGAAGCATAAGAAATACGTCCAGCTTCTGCCAACAATTGTTGCTCCTGCACCAACTGCAGACGACTAATAGCATCTAAATCGGCGATGTTCCCAACCAAGGAGGCTCCGATTGGACCTTGGTAGTCACAAATATAGTGGGCTGTGTTGCCGTCATTGAGGCGAAGGGCCCCTGCAGCCGCATTAGCAGCAGCCAAGGCAGCATAGCCTGGGATAACTAAGCGTTCTGTCGTCATCATATCTGGCAACCCTTGCCAATTGCTATTTAGAGGGATATGCCAGAGACGACCCTTGTCTTCTCCTTGGCCTAAGAAGAATTGTTCCTGGGTCAGAACGAGGTCATCCCCTTCAAGGGCAACTGTCACCACTGGGTAACCTGGTTGCTCCAACCAAGACTCCATAAAGGCGCCAACTTCTTTCCCAGAAGCAGCCTCCAAGGCAGCCCAGAGGTCCGCTCCAACTGTATTCCCATATTGGTGTTTGCGGAAATAGTCTCCCAAGCCTTGAGAAAAGGCTTGATCCCCCAACCAGCGATGCAACATGTGCATCAGGCGGCTTCCCTTAGCATAAACAATAGCCGGATCAAAGAGGGTATTGACCTCATCTGGATGGTTAACCTGCACATGGACTGACTGAACCCCATCGGTTGCATCTCGGCGAAGAGACAGTGGAATTCCACTAGTCTGGAAGTCTTCCAAAATGTTCCAGCCTGGCTCTAAGTGATCCACGCTGACATATTCCATCATATTGGCGAAGCTCTCATTCAACCAGAGGTCATCCCACCATTCCATGGTCACTAGATTTCCAAACCACTGGTGGGCGACTTCATGGGCAATCACCAAAGCCACTTGTTGACGGCTATGGAAGCTTGAATTGGCGTCCACCAAGAGATAGACCTCCCGGTAGGTCACCAAGCCCCAGTTTTCCATAGCACCCGAAGAGAAATCTGGGAGGGCCAAATGCAGCGATTGAGGGATTGGGTAAGGGACATCGAAATAGTCTTCGTAGAAAGCAATCACACGCTTGGCAATGTCCAAGGCAAATTCCAAGTTTCTTTCTGGATGAGCCTTGCTGGCATAAACCCCAACCAAGGTCCCCCGTTCTGTCCGATCGGTAATTCCTTGTAGATCCCCGATTCCAAAGGCCAAGAGATAGGTCGACATGCGTGGTGTCCGCTCAAAGGTCCAGACACCGGTTTGTGCTCCCTGACCTGCTACTTGTTCCGGCATATTGGAGAGGGCAATTTCTCCTTCCTCCTGATCAAACCGTAGGGTCAAATCAAAGGTCGCCTTAGCTTCTGGTTCGTCAATACATGGAAAGGCTTCCCGCGCAAAATGACTTTCAAACTGCGTTGAAATAATTTCCTTATCCTGGCCATCCAAGCGGTAATAAGATGGATAGATACCGGTCATCCGGTCATTGATTTTTCCACGATAGTTGACCACAACTGACACATCACCGGGCTCTAGGCCAGCAGCTCTAACCAAGTCCTGCTCCTCTTCAACAACAAAGTCACAGGCCTGCCCCGCAACAGATAAGGAGACAATTTCCAACTCCTTCTGGTGCAAAACCAACTCGCTACCCGATAGATGCCCCTGAATGGTTACCTGACCCGAAAAAGTACGGGCCTTCCGATTTACCATTAGTTCCAAACTATAGTGTTCTGGTTGAAATCCTTGATACAAACGTTGCAATTCTGTCATATTCTCCCCTTTACTGAAAACGCAAGCCTTTAGGATAGTGATTTTTGACCATCCCTTGACTAATTTTGACATAACCAAGGCCATTTTGGCCACAGACTAAGTGGTACCAACCATTGGCCGGCGAACCGTGGGCTGGTAAACTCTGACCGGCGACATAGGCCGAAAACTCTTCTTCTGGCAATTCATACTTGTGATGCGATTGACTGGGCTTCAAAGCCATCCCCAAGGCAAAACTAGGTTCAAACCGTTTTTTCTTGAAGGTCCCCAAATGCAAGCCATTACGGGCAATCCGAATCTTGTCCAAAGCCGGCAAACCTGCTGGGAGCAGGTAGAGCTCCTCGCCAAAAGTCTGCAAGACTCCTGGCAAAGCCTCCTGCAAGTGTTCTTGTTCAAAGACTTGCCAGAGTTTTTTCTGCTCGGCAGTAAGGTTGCTGCGGGGAGGCTTCTTTTTGGGAGCCTTGTTGGCACCCTGGTAGTGCAGACGAGCGACAAACTGCCCCTCTCCTTTAAAATGATGAGGATACATCCGGGCTGTTTGACTCTGATTGAGACCAGCAACCATCCCATTTTTCAAAGGAACCTGCTCCAAGTCAAACGGATATTCCGCCAACAACCAGTCCACAATCGCCTCATTTTCTTCCGGAGCCCAGGTACAGGTCGAGTAGACTAGACGCCCACCCGGAGCCAACATGGCCACAGCGGCCTCCAAAATCTCTCTTTGCAGGCTGGCACACTGGCTAGGATAAGCCGGAGTCCAATAATCCATGGCTTCCGGCTGTTTCCGAAACATTCCTTCCCCAGAGCACGGCGCATCCAAGACAATCACATCAAAGAAGCCTTGAAAAACCTTGCTGAGAGTGGCCGCATCGGTGTTGGTAACCACCGCATTACGGGCCCCAAAGCGCTCCAGATTTTCAACCAGTATTTTGGCTCTTTTGGGATGAATTTCATTAGCGACTAATAACCCCTGATTGTTTAAGTAGGACAAAATGTGAGTCGATTTGCCACCCGGGGCCGCGGCCAAGTCCAGCACCTTCATGCCTGGTTCAATTCCTGCGGCGTCCACCACCATTTGGGCAGCGGGCTCCTGGGAATAAACTTGGCCGGTTACATGCTCTAAGGACTTTCCAGAGACTTTCCCATAATAGGACCAGGGTAGGCCAGGAATCGGCTGGGCAACTTCTGGAAGCTGGATAGCTTCTTTCAAAGGATTGACCCGGAAAGCCGAAACCGCTTCTTCTTCAAAGGTTGCCAGAAAGGCAGAACTTTCCGCCCCCAAGATTGCTTGATACTTCTCTTTAAATCCTGCCGGAAAAGGCATGACTGGAACCTCCTCTTATTTTTTCCAAAAAATAATCTTCTAAATGGGCAGGGATTAGGAAAACGGGTTGCCGCCCCTGAAAACGAAGGGGTTCCCCTTGAGCTTCGAGAAAGCGATACCCCAAAGCTGGAGCCAAAACATAGGCTGCCGCATAATCCCAGGGCTGGAGGTAGGAGGCATAGGTCAACAGTTTCCCCTGTAAGACCTTGAGGAAACTAATACCGGCACTTCCATAAACCCGGACTCCCAAGCTATCTCTAGCGATATCCGCCAAGCCAAAGGTGTTGTCCCGCAACATGGCTGCATTGCCCGAAACCAGCGACCGCTCCACCTGCACACAGGCTGCGGGTGCTTCATAGACCTGGCCATTACAGGTAACCGGCAGTAGCCCACCACCAGCTAAGAGAACCCGGCCCATCACATCGTAAATAAAGGCAAAACCAGGCTGACCATCTCGAAAAAAAGCCAGCATGATAGCAAAATTCTCCCGCTGAGCAACCAAATTATTGGTGCCATCAATCGGATCCAAAATCCAGACCGTCCCTGACTGAGCATCCGGCTGATCGGTCATCTCCTCTGCCAGGAAGGTATCCTCTGGAAAAACTTGGCTGAGTTTACTGACTAAAAAATCCTGAACCCGATAGTCCAAATTGGTAACCAAGTCTGTCGCATCCTGCTTACAGCTGACTTCCAGTGGTTGCTCCAAGGCCTCGCGTAACATTGCTCCAGCCTTCTGCAATAAATCCAAGGCTAGCTCGTATCTGGACTTAAAGTCGAACTCTACCATTTCCGCGCTCCTTCGCTGCCTGCCAGGCCCGGTATAAAGAATAACCACTGGCCGCCTCAAATTCGCGTCCCAGGGTCTTTTCAGCTGCCTTGCCAGGAACAACTTGTTTAAATTTCTGATAAGCCGCTAAAAGATCTTGGGCTTCAACCCCACCTTCATAGGCTTCTTCCACGCGATTGAAAAAAGAGAGCACTGAAGCTAATTCTTCAGTACTCCAACTTTCATCAAACGGATAACTATACTGATTCCTCATATCGATCCATCTCCGCTCTTAAGGTTGCATTTTTTAATTCTTGCTTCCGATAGCCCCTCGGTAAGAAAGCCCGAATCTCATCCTCATTAAAACCAACTTGCAAACGCTTGGAATCAAGGATGATGGGACGACGTAAAAGACTAGGGTTCTGCTCAATCAAACTCAACAGTTGTGAAATGGGCAGCTCCTCCAAATCCACATTTAATTTTTGAAAAATCTTCGAACGAGTTGAAATGATATCATCCGTTCCATTTTCAGTTAAAGACAAAATTTGACGCAACTCCTCTGCACTCAGAGGACTGGTCATAATATTATGTTCCTGAAACGGCACATCGTGTTTGCTTAACCAAGCACGCGCCTTCCGACAGCTGGTACAGCTGGGAGATAAGAATAAAGTAATCATCGTAAGATTCGCTTTCCAACCTACATACTATATCCATTTTATCAAAAACGGAAAGGGATTCCTAGTCTTTTTTGAAAAGGTACCAAAAAACTCCACTACTTTAGGATTTTGCAATAAAATCAAGCTCCATTAACTCGATTCCCCGGGTTTCGACAACATCCATGGCCAAAGGGAAATCCAAAATTTCCTGGGGATCCCAGCGTAGAGTGACCTGATCATGGTCAAAGCCCTTCTGGCCCTCCAGGAGGTCCTCCTCTTTTTGGTCCGAAAAGATTTCGATCTGGTACCAGTCATTCGGAGACTGCTGGTCAAAGCTCAGATAAAAGGCATGAGGACCACCCTCTGTAAAGAGGTACTCTTGAACCAACCGATTCAAGCGGTCCAAGGCCTGGCTATCTGGGCGCTCTGCTTGAAAGAGAGACAGACGCAAACCGGAACCAACCCGTGGCAAGTCCTTACTTAATTTTTCAAGAAGAACCAGACCTTCCAGGCGAATATAGGCCTGCTCACGAATATAAGCTTGGACCTGATCCTTGTAGACCTTGTAGGTATCCGAGTTTAAAAACTGGAGATAGGCTTGATTGGAACTAAAAATTTCCAAGACCAGATATAGATCTCCCTGCTCTGGACTCTGAAAGCCATAAAAACTGACCAGATCCTCCCCCAGTTCTTTAGAAGCCTGAGCTAGATCAGCCAAGCAGCCGAGAAAGTCCTCCCTTTGTTCAGGATGAATGGAAATACGAAATAGGTTGATCACAGGTTTCATTTAGTCACGCTCCTTCCAGTCTTGAGCACGGTTTTTATCATCTTCTAATTGTTCAATCAGAGCCTGCACACTCGAGAATTTCACCATATCCCGTAATCGCGCCAACCAATCAATCTTCAGACGATGACCATAGATATCCGCCTCGAAATCAAAGATATTGACTTCAAAGCGCAATTCATCTCCTTCAAAGGTTACATTTTTTCCAACTGAGGCCATTCCACGATAGACCCGATTCCCCTCATGGACATCCACAACATAGACGCCATCTGCCGGCATATGCAAGCGATCCAGAGGAGCCAGATTGGCTGTCGGATAACCAATCGTCCGACCACGCGCATCCCCGTGCACCACAATCCCACAAGTCTGATAAGGCCGCCCCAGTAGTTGGCTCACTTCTTCAACCTGGCCCTGGGCCAAGGCTGCCCGAATCCGCGTAGAGCTGACTTTTTTTCCATCCAAATCATAAGAAGGAACAATTTCTACCTGACCTGGGAAGGATGAGGCTAAGAGCTGGGCTCCCTGCCTGTCACAGCCAAAATGATAGTCAAAACCAACCACCAACTTCTGAGCCTTGAGACTAGCAACATAGGTGTCCAAGAATTCTTGCCCCGTCAAACTACCAAATTCACTGGTAAAATCCTGCAAATACAAGAGGTCCACACCGGCCTGCTCCAGCAATTCCTCCCGCAATTCAGGACTTGACAAATGCAGGAGCAAGTCTGGTCGAAAACGACTAAAGGCCAACTGGGGAGATTCCGGAAAAGTCAACAGGGCCACCTGTAATCCCGACTGGTCTGCTAGCTGACGGGCCCGTTGAAAGAGCTGCTGATGCCCTTTATGGATTCCATCGAAATAACCGAGCACCAAAATGGTCGCATCCTTCTGTTCAATATCACGCCAGTCTTGAATGACTTGTTTTTTCATGCCTACTCCTTTCCTAGACAAAAACCTTGTTAGGCTTCCAAAGGTCTCCCTTTCGTTCCAGAACCGCATACAACTGCCCCTGGTAAAGGGCTGCCACCCGCTCTTCTGAATTGGCTGCCTGGATCCAACGACCATACTGCAACTCCTCAGCCTCTGCTGAACTTAGGTCATAGCTGGGCAGGCTGGAAATTCCGAACTCCAAAGGTAACAAAAAACTTTCCTGTCCCTCTGCCACCAGTTTTTCCAGCTCTTCCAAGCTATAGGCTTCCGCCAGGCTTAGACCAGCTGACTGGGTGCGTACCAACCGAGACATATGGCTAGGAAGCCCTAACTTTTGACCCAAGTCGACCGCCAAGGTTCGGACATACGTCCCCTTGGAACAGACAACTCGAAAATCAAACCGGAGCAAGCCATCCTCCCAACGAAACTCTGACTGCCGGGAAAATTCTTGAATGGTGACTTGACGGACCGGACGCTGAACCTCTTCACCAGCCCGAGCATACTCATAAAGTTTCCGACCATTGACCTTGACGGCCGAATACATAGGCGGAATCTGTTGGATTTCCCCCTGAAAACTAGCCATCAACTGATCAACGACTTCCGGGGTCAGGTCCCGAGGAACCTCTGATTCTGCAACCCTTTCACCCCAGGCATCCTCTGTGGTCGTTGCATAACCCAGGGTAATCTCACCTTCGTAGACCTTGCCCCCATCCTGCATATATTCAATCAAACGGGTGGCCTTGCCGACGGCTATCGGGAGAACTCCTGTAACCTGAGGATCTAGAGTTCCACCATGCCCAATCTTTTTGGTTTTCAAGAGGCGACGCAGGCGGCCAACAACATCATGGCTGGTCATCCCAGCTGCCTTGTTAACAGCAATAATTCCTTCCATGCTTCTCTCCTATCGTTTTTCAATGGGAGCCAAGGCTGCCAAAACTTTTTTCACGCCCATGTCGGGGAAAGAAATTTTCAACTCCTGGGCATCTCCAGAACCTGAAACGGCTAGGACTGTTCCCAGTCCCCATTTGCGGTGGGAAACCTGATCGCCAATTTCCCAAACTTCTCCGGTTACTTTCGAAGCAGAAGCCACCACCCCTGCCGTCTTGGGTTGAACCGCTTGTTTCCGCAAGCGTAAGGCTTCCTCCAGGCTCATACCTTGACCAAACTTTTGCCCAGCTTGATTGGTATAGGAGACTGCAAAGCTAGTATTGGCGGGCTTGGCCAAGCCTTGGTAGTCCAAAAGCTCCGCTGAAATCTCATTCAAGAAACGACTGGGTTTGTTGTAGCTGGTCCGCCCATAAAGCAGGCGAGAATTGGCGTTGGTCAAAAACAGCCGCTCCTCAGCTCGGGTAATCCCCACATAGGCCAAACGGCGCTCCTCTTCTAGTTCATCTGGTTCCTGACTGGCCCGGGAAAGCGGGAAGACATTTTCTTCCATCCCAATCAGAAAGACATAAGGAAACTCCAAGCCCTTGGCTGCATGAAGGGTCATCAAGGTTACCTCGGCTGCTTCCACTTCTCCCTCGTCAGTCTCGGAGCTGAGCGCCAAATCAATCAAGAAACGACCCAAGCGGTCCAAACCAGTTTCGCCCTCTTCAGCCTCTCCTTCATCAAAGGACTGGGTCACTGAGAGGAACTCCTGGATATTCTCCAAGCGTGACTGGGCTTCAACTGTCCGCTGAACTTCTAGGCTTTGACGGTAGCCTGACTCATCCAAAAGGGCATTGACCAATTCCGTGACGCTCAAGTTGTCAACCTGTTGACGCAAGCGATTCATCATAGCCGCAAAGTCTTCCAAAGCCTGAGCGGCCTTGCCCTTAATCGGAGATAGGATCAATTCGCCACTAGCTTCAAATAAAGACAAGCCCTGAAGCTGAGCAAACTCTCGCAATTTTGTCAGGGTTCCTGGACCCACCCCGCGCTTGGGTTCATTGATGATCCGCTCAAAGCTAATATTATCCTTGAGGTTGGCCAAGAGGTTTAAATAAGCCACCAAATCTCGGATTTCTTTCCGGCTGTAGAATTTGGTTCCGCCAACCATGGTATAGGGAATCGCTGACTTCATCAAGGCTTCTTCAATAGTCCGGGATTGGGCATTGGTGCGGTAGAGAACGGCCATGTCCTTGTAATTTTTGCCTTCTTCTAGGACCAGCTGGCGAATGCTTTTGGCAACAAAGAGAGCTTCTTCTTGCTCATTGGTGGCCCGGTAATAGACCAAGGATTGTCCCTCGGGATTTTGGGTCCAGAGTTTTTTGGGGCGACGGTTTTTATTGTGGACAATCACTTCATTGGCTGCCTGCAAAATCTTCTTGGTCGAACGGTAGTTCTCTTCCAAAAGAACAACCTTGGCTGCCTTATAGTCGCGTTCAAAATCCAAGATATTTTGCATATCTGCACCCCGCCAACCATAAATGGACTGATCGGCATCCCCCACGACACAGATATTCTGGAAACGAGAGGCTAACAGTTTGACCAATTGGTATTGAGCCTGGTTGGTATCCTGGTACTCATCCACGTGAATATATTGAAACTTTTGTTGGTAGTAGGTTAAAACATCTGGATTTTGGTCAAACAACCGAAGTGTCATCAGAATCAAATCATCAAAGTCCATAGCCTCTGACTGGCGCAACTCTTGCTGATAGGCCTTATAACATCTGGCTACGACCTGACTATACATATCACTCGCCTGCGCTTCATAAGCTCGGTCATCCAAAAGATCATTCTTAGCATTGGAGATGGTCCCCAGAACCGCTCGCTCACTCCACTTTTGCGGATCCAGGTTTAGTTCCTTAAGAATCCGCTTCATCAGCGTCCGTTGCTCACCGGGATCGACAATGGTAAAGTTACGGTTATAACCAATCCGATCGGTATCGCGCCGTAAAATGCGGACACACATGGAGTGGAAGGTTGAAATCAGGGTATCCTGGGTCGCAGGATTCAAGGCATAAGCCCGCTCCTTCATTTCCCGTGCCGCCTTATTGGTAAAGGTGATCGCGAGAATATTCCAGGGGTTGACCATCTTTTCATCAATTAAATAGGCAATTCGGTGGGTCAAAACTCGGGTTTTACCAGAACCGGCCCCAGCCATAATCAGCAAGGGACCTTCCGTTGTTTGGACGGCCTCAGCCTGGCGCTCATTCATACCCGCTAATAGTGGATTCATGTCATCTCCTTGTAGTTGTGAAAATATCTTTCCCTATTATAACATTTGCCGTCCTTAACCTTCAATCGCCGTCATTGAATTTCCGAGACCCTTTTGTTAAACTTTTTGAAAAAGCAAAAAAGGAAGTTCCAATGTCCAGTCCGACTCAGAATTTAAAAATGGCGGAACGCGGTGCCCTGCTAGCCATCGCGACCTATATCCTCCTCTCCATCCTCAAAATCATCGCTGGCCATTTCTTCAGGTCCGCTTCCATCACAGCCGACGGCTTTAACAATATGACGGATATTTTGGGCAATGTGGCTGTCCTCATCGGCCTACGGCTAGCCCAAAAACCGGCCGACCGCGACCACAAATTCGGCCACTGGAAAATGGAGGACCTGGCCAGCCTCATTACCTCTCTGATTATGTTACTAGTTGGTTTTCAGGCTCTCTTTCAGAGTATTCAAGGCCTTATCCAGCCTCAGCAGGAAAACTTCGATCCTCAAGCCATGTGGGTCGGCTTCTTCTCGGCCCTTATCATGACCGGCGTCTACCTCTACAACCGGAACCTGGCCAAGCGCGTGCATTCCAAAGCTCTAGAAGCCGCAGCGCTAGACAATCTCTCGGATGTCCTCACCTCCTTAGGGACCAGTCTGGCTATTCTCGCCAGCCAGTTTCAACTCTATCTGGTCGACAAAATCATCGCCCTCCTGATTAGTATGATTATCCTCAAAACAGCCTACGACATCTTCCGGGAATCCACTTTCTCCCTCTCAGATGGCTTTGACGAAGACCTGTTGGACCACTACACCCAAAGCATCCTCACAATTCCCAAAATCGACCAGGTCCTCGAAATCCGCGGCCGCAGCTACGGCAGTCATATCTACCTCGACATCACCCTAGCCATGAATCCCGACCTCTCGGTCTACGAAAGTCACAGCATCGCCGACCAAGTAGAGCAGTTACTCCAAGAGCAATACGGGGTCTTTGATAGTGATATCCATATCGAACCCTCCCCCATTCCGGAAGATGAAGATCTAGACTTCCTCCTCAAAAAACTCTTTCTTTACCAAAGTCAGGTCGAGGCTGGCCAAAACCTCGACACTTACATCGCCGACGACTTTACCTATATCCCCACAAGCGGCCAAGTCCAAGACCGCAGCTCCTATCTGGCTGCCAAGCACCAAGAAATGGCCTTCAAAAAATTCCAACTCAAATCCATCAACCAAAAAACCAAACTGGTTTCCTATCAATTAGAAGGAAAACAACACACCACCATCTGGCGCCGCCATGAAGATTGGCAGCAAATTTTCCACCAGGAAACCCAGATTGAAGAGACATCTCCAGAATCGACCAAGCAGGGCACTGGGCCTCACTAACCCAGTGCCTTGCTTTTCTTAAAAAGGACTTGAAAAACGAATGAATTTAGTTTAAAATGGTTCTATCATTCGTTAATAAAGGAGATTTAACCCGTGGAACGGTTTTTTAATTTAAAAGAGTACGGAACATCCGTATCAACCGAGGTTATGGCCGGAATTACTACTTTCTTCGCCATGTCTTACATTTTATTTGTCAATCCTAACATTTTAAGTGTGGCTGGGATGCCAACACAAGCTGTTTTCTTGGCAACCATTATCGCTAGTGCCGTTTCAACCCTGGTCATGGGACTTTTTGCCAATGTTCCCTACGCCTTGGCACCAGGAATGGGGCTTAATGCCTTCTTTACCTATACTGTCGTTATCGGACTTGGCTTTACCTGGCAGGAAGCCCTAGCCATGGTTTTCCTCTGTGGTCTCTTTAATGTTTTTATTACCATTACCAAGGTTCGAAAAAGCATCATCAAATCCATCCCAGTCAGCCTCCAGCATGCTATCGGTGGAGGGATCGGGGTCTTTGTAGCCTACCTTGGTTTCAAAAATTCCAACTTGATTACCTTCCTCACTTCAGCTTCTGACATCATCACTGTTAACGGGGTCGCACCCGCTGAGGCCAAGGCTGAGACATTCGCCAATGGAGTCACTTCTGTTTTTGCCGGCGGAGGGGTTGTTCCAGCCATTTCAACCTTCACAGATGCCAGCGTACTACTCACCGTTTTCGGTCTTCTCCTAACCGCCGTTTTGGTCATCAAAAATGTCCGTGGAGCCATTCTTATCGGGATTGTTGCGACAACCTTGGCCGGGATTCCAATTGGTGTTGTCGATCTTTCAACCATTGATTTCGCCAACAACAATCTAGCAACAGCCTTTGGAGAACTCGGAACAACCTTCCTTGCTGCTTTTGATGGATTTGCTTCCCTCTTCGCAGACTCTAGCCGTCTCCCCTTGGTCTTTATGACTATTTTCGCCTTTAGTTTGTCAGATACCTTTGATACACTTGGAACCTTTATCGGAACTGGACGCAAAACTGGAATCTTCTCGGCTCAAGATGAAGAAGCCCTTGAAAATTCAACTGGATTCAACTCCAAAATGGACAAGGCCCTCTTTGCCGACGCTATCGGAACTTCAATCGGTGCCCTCTTTGGTACTTCCAACACAACTACCTATGTTGAATCCGCAGCTGGGATTTCTGCCGGTGGTCGGACAGGTCTCACTGCTGTAACCACAGCTGTCTGCTTCCTTCTATCAACTCTGATTCTTCCTTTTATCGGGATTGTCCCTGCTGCAGCGACTGCACCAGCCTTGATCATTGTCGGGGTTATGATGGTTTCATCCTTCCTGGATGTTGACTGGAGCCAATTCGAAGATGCCCTTCCAGCCTTCTTTGCAGCCTTTTTTATGGCCCTCTGCTTCTCCATCTCCTACGGAATTGCAGCAGCCTTCATCTTCTACTGCTTGGTGAAGGTATCCACTGGTAAGGCTAAAGAAATTCACCCGATTCTTTGGGGATCCACAGCCCTTTTCATTCTAAACTTCATCATTTTGGCTCTTCTATAAGACCTTTAAAACGGACTTTCGCAGGAAAGTCCGTTTTTTTACTGTTCTTAATAGTTCCGAAATCGTTGATACCGAGCTTCCAGCAATTGCTGGCTAGGGAGAGCAGCTAGATGGGCTAGCTCTTCGATCAAACTAGTTTTAATCTGCTCCACAATTTCACGGGTAAAATAGCCACGTTCTGGAATAATCTTTTCAATAATCCCCTGTTTTTTTAGGTCAGCGGCTGTCATCTTCATCAATTCTGCTGCCTCAGTAGCCCGACTACCATCTTTCCACAAGATAGAGGCAAAGCCTTCTGGACTCAGAATCGAGTAGGTCGTATGTTCCAACATCCAAACCTGATCGGCCAGGGCTAGAGCTAGAGCTCCTCCGGATCCTCCTTCACCGATAATAATAGCAATTATTGGTACCTTAAGATCGCTCATTTCCAATAGATTACGGGCAATGGCTTCTCCTTGCCCCCGCTCCTCTGCTCCTTTACCCGGATAGGCACCGGCAGTGTTGATAAAGGTCACAACGGGACGACCAAATTTCTCGGCCTGCTTCATCAGACGCAGAGCCTTGCGGTAACCTTCCGGATGGGGTTGACCAAAATTTCGGTATAGATTATCCTGGAAATTCTTTCCTTTCTGGATACCAACAACAGTCACTGCACGGCCCTCTAGCATTCCAATTCCGCCGATAACGGCCGTATCGTCACGGAAATTACGGTCACCATGCAATTCAAAAAAATCATCACAGATCTTCCTGGCATAGTCCAGTGCCGTCAAACGCCCCTGATTGCGAGCTTCTTTTAAAATATACGATAACTGACTCGTTAGTTGCCACCTCCATGAATATGCAATAGTCGGCCAATTCTGGTTGGTAAATCCATCCGCTCCACAATGGCATCCACAAAGCCATGTTCCTGAAGAAATTCGGCTTTTTGAAAATCATCTGGAA
Organism: Streptococcus danieliae; assembly: GCF_013415245.1. Lineage (GTDB taxonomy): Bacteria > Bacillota > Bacilli > Lactobacillales > Streptococcaceae > Streptococcus > Streptococcus danieliae_A. Next base: position 16,328 of record NZ_JACBXX010000046.1, read on the forward strand.
GCGTTTCACGCACGGTTGCCTCAATCACACGCCGCCCCGCAAAGCCAATCAAGGCCTGGGGTTCCGCCAATATGATATCACCCTCCATGGCAAAAGAGGCTGTCACACCGCCAGTTGTTGGGTCTGTCAAAATGGTCAGATAAAAGAGACCAGCATTGGAGTGGCGTTTAACCGCAGCGGAAATTTTAGCCATCTGCATCAGTGACAAAATCCCCTCCTGCATCCGGGCACCTCCCGAAGCTGTAAAGAGCACCACTGGAAGTTTCTCCTGGGTCGCAAATTCAAACAGGCAAGTGATCTTTTCACCCACAACACTGCCCATAGAAGCCATAATAATACTAAATAAAAATCGAATTTTGAATTATAATAGATTGTATGAAATTGAAATTAGATAAACAACAAGAAACTGAATTGAGATTAGCTCTTAGAAATAAAGACTACGCTACTTATCATAGACGCATC
>NZ_JACBXX010000082.1 GCF_013415245.1 Streptococcus danieliae
CTCGGCGAGTCAGGAATTGACTCGCTGAGCCTATGATATGGACGAACATGAAATGTTCGCTATCAAGCGAACGATTGGAGTTTGCTTCGCAAAAAAGATTTGGTACTCTCTAACAGCATACAATGTTGTTAGGCTCAATCAACTACTGCGTCAAAGGTATTTTACTAATCATAAAGAAAGAGGCTAGACTTTTGTTCCAGCCTCTTTCTTCATAGTTAAGCTTGCCAATGTTTGGCTGGATCAAAGGCTTGGCCGACAGGAGTAGCCTCTGACAATTCGATAATCCCGCGTTTTTGTGGAGCATTTGGAAGAGCCAATTCACGAGGGCTACACATCATACCAAAGCTATCCACACCTCGAAGCTGACCTGGGAAAATCAAGTTCCCCTTAGGCATCATGGCACCTGGAAGCGCCACAATCGTTTTCAAGCCCACACGCGCATTCGGAGCACCAGCCACAATTTGAACAGACGCGTCTTGCCCGATAGCAACCTGACAGATATTCAAGTGGTCACTGTCTGGATGAGCTTCCATCTCCACAATCTCACCCACCACAAAACGAGGGCTGGCAAAGTTGGCCACGCGCTCTTCGAAACCTTCGGCTTCCAACCAAGCATTCAAGACTGCAAGGTCCGCCTCCGACAGGTCCATCTGTCCGCTTTCTTCCAGCTGTAAGTGCTCACTCACTTGGAAGAAATTCCAAGCCACAAGCTCCTGATTATCAACCCGACTCACACGCGCAATCGCACCTTTTTTCGTCACTTCAACAGCCTGTCCCTGAGAATCAGCAACAAGAACCATCAATACATCTCCAACACCCTGTGGATTATAGGTAAATAACATAAACTCCCTTTCTTCTCTTAGACTAACCCGTCTAGGAAAGCCTCGATTTCCTCTTTTGTTTTTCGATCTCGACTCACAAAGCGCCCCAGCTCCTGTCCTTTTTCCACAACCACAAAACTCGGAATCCCATAAACATCCCATAGTTTTGCCACTTCTAAATATTGATCCCGATCAATTTGGACAAAGGTCAAAGAAGGGTAGGCAGCTTCGATACTAGGCATATGCGGCTGGATAAAACGGCAGTCCCCACACCAAGCGGCGGTAAAATAACAGACAAATTTACCGTCACCCTTCAACAAGGTCGCAAAATCTTCCACGGACTCTGGTACAATCATGATGCCACCTCCTCAAAATAAAGCTGCTTACCAATCAAATAAAAACGGTAATGCCGGTCATCCTCCAAGAACACACCGCCTTCCAGATAATCACGGTTGGACTGGTAGAGTTCCACATACAAGGTCTCTACGCGACCCATTTCCGAGAAAAAAGCACGCACCTTGGCCGTCATCTCCTCCTGACTCCGAACCCGCACTCGGTCTTCCCGCAACTGATAGCCCGTATAGGCTAGACCAGCTAGACCCAGAAAACCTAGCAAGCCTAAGACCGACTGACTTTTTCTTTTCATACCCATAGTCTTTATTTTATCACAAGTCTACTTGTGTTACAATTTTAGGAAAGAGTCAAAAAGGAGAAGGACATCTATGAACCAACTATTTCAAAACATCCAAGAAGTCACCCAGCTCAAGGGAATTTCCGGCCACGAGGGGGCTGTTCGCAGCTACCTGCGTAACCAACTCCAGGGTTCTGTAGATCAAATCCAGACAGACGGCCTCGGCAGCATCTTCGGCCTCAAAAAAAGCCAGGCTGCAGATGCCCCCCGCGTCCTCGTCGCAGCCCACATGGATGAAGTCGGCTTTATGGTCAGCTCCATCAAAGACGACGGCACCTTCCGTGCCGTCGAAATCGGCGGTTGGAATCCCTTGGTCGTCAGTGGCCAACGCTATACCCTTATCACTCGGCAAGGACAAGAAATCCCCCTTATCACAGCAGCCACACCGCCTCACCTTCTAAGGGCTTCAGGCTCCCAAGCCAGCCTCCCTGCAATCAGTGATATTATTTTTGACGCTGGCTTTACAGATAAGGCCGAAGCCGAGGCCTTCGGCATCCGCCCTGGGGATACCATTGTCCCAGATAGCCAAACCATCCTCACCGCTAACGGTAAAAATGTTATCTCCAAGGCTTGGGACAACCGCTACGGGATTCTCATGATTAAAGAAGCAGCCCAAGCCCTGCCTTCAGAAGCCTTTGACTACGACCTCTATCTTGGAGCCAATGTCCAAGAAGAAGTCGGCCTCCGCGGCGCTCACACCTCCACCACCCTCCTAGACCCAGCCCTCTTCTTCGCGGTGGACTGCTCTCCCGCTGCTGACGTCTTCGGAGGCCAAGGTAAAATCGGGGAAGGCACCCTAATCCGCTTCTACGACCCAGGCCACCTGCTTTTACCAGCCATGAAGGACTTCCTCCTCGACACCGCTGAAAGCGCCGGCATCAAGTACCAATACTACGCTGGAGCTGGCGGTACCGATGCTGGAGCTGCCCATCTCAAAAACGGCGGTGTCCCATCGACCACCATCGGCGTCTGCGCCCGCTACATTCACTCCCACCAAACCCTCTACAGTCTTGATGACTTCCTGGAAGCCCAAGCTTTCTTACAAGCCCTTTTGAAAAATCTGGACCAAGCAACCATTGCTACCATTACCGGTTACCAAGACTAAGCAAAAAAACGAGCCTCCTAAACGGGCTCGTTTTTGCTTAGTCTTATTTTTTCAAATGGTTCAAACGTGCAAACTCCGGAATCCGTTGAAGGAAGGGAAGAACCACCATAATCAACAGAACGCGGATTGGAATTTCCAGCACCTTATAAACCCGTGTCGCATAAAGGACAGCATAGGGAGTTTGGTAGTAGGTGTGAAGTAGGATAGGGGTCAATACAAAGGTCCCAATCCCCATGGTAATCACGGTCGCAAAAATGACATAAAGCCAGTCCTTCCAGTTCTGGAGGCTCAACTTCTTGCCAAAGAAGAACAATCCGTACAGGAAGCCCTGCAAGGCCTCAACGACGGTAAAACCCCAAATAAAAGAATAACCTGTATTATTCAAGAAAAAGGCCAAAATATCATACAGAATGGCCACCAAGGCTGATAACCAGGGACCTGCAATAGATCCGATTAAGACCTTGGCAATAAAGGTCACACCAACCTGCAATTGGTTGGGGATAATCGAAATGGTGAATAGATCCAAGACATAGGTCAAGGCTATCAACATGGCAAGAGTCGCCAGCAATTGCGGACTCAATTTGGGAAATGAAAATTTCATAGGAAAGCTCCTTTCTTTCTGGAGCTGTCTAACGACAGCGGATGCAATAGTCTACCGCACCAATGGTTTCGTTGTGTGGCAACATCCCATCCACACACACTTAACGCAGACTACTTACTCTGTGCCTTACGGCCTTACCAGTATACCACATTTCAAGCCAGCCCTATGGAGAGACGTTCTCCGCTTACTAAAGAAGACCAGTCGGCTTGCCGACTGGTCTTCTGATCTCTATCATATTAGGCTTTTAGACGCTCAACATCACGCGCAATCACCAATTCTTCATCAGTTGGTACAACTAGCACCTTGACTTTAGAATCAGCTGTTGAAATATCACCAACTGCACCAAAGACATTTTTACCAGGTTCCAATTTCATACCGAACCAAGATAAGCCTTCAACAACAGCTTCCCGGACTTGATCCGAGTTTTCCCCGATACCCGCTGTGAAGATCAAAGCATCTGCTCCATTCAAAACAGCAAAGTACTGACCGATGAACTTCTTCAAACGATCTACCAACATGTCAAAAGCCAGAGTCATCTTAGCATCACCAGATGCACGACCAGCTTCAACATCCCGCATATCACTGGAAGCTTCTGCCACTCCAAGCACACCGGATTCCTTGTTCAACACATCAATTACATCTGCTGCATTCTCAAGCTCAGGCACTTGTGCCACCAAGTAAGGAATAATCGCTGGATCAATATCACCTGAACGAGTTCCCATCATTGGACCAGCCAAAGGTGTGAAGCCCATAGACGTATCCACTGACTTACCACCGTCAATAGCAGAAATCGAAATACCATTTCCGATATGAGCTGTAATCAATTTCAAATCTTCAACGGGACGTCCCAACATTTCTGCAGCCTGACGCGAAACGTAATAATGAGAAGTTCCGTGTGCTCCATACTTCCGCACCTTATAATCTTGGTAATACTTCTCTGCAATTGGATAGCGATAAGCCACCTCTGGCAAAGTTGTATGGAAGGCTGTATCAAACACAGCTACACTTGTGATGTCTGGCAAAATTTCTTTGAAGGCACGAATTCCATCCACATTGGCTGGGTTATGCAAAGGTGCCAAACTCGCCAACTCTTCAATCTTAGCCAAAACTTCATCATCAATTAGAACAGAGTCTGTAAAGTACTCACCACCCGCAACAACACGGTGGCCCACACCTGTAATCTCAGCATAATCCTGGATGATCCCGAACTTCAACAGATCTTCCAACAACAGTTTCACGGCCTGCACATGATCTACAATATCCAAAGTCTGGCTTTCAGCCCGACCATCAAACTTAACAGTAGAAATAGAATCCTTGAGACCAATCCGCTCAATAATTCCCTTAGCAAGCACCTTTTCCTCTGGCATCGCATAAAGCTGCCATTTCAAACTCGAACTACCTGCATTAATCGCAATTGTCTTAGACATAAGCTACCCCTTTTTAAAGCGTTTACATCTTTAGTATATCAGAAAACCCACCAAAAAGCCCCTAATTTGACTCCAATTTTGCTTGAAAATCTCGAATTTCTTCTGGATTGCTCAAATCATTAAAAGCAAAAACAAATGGCGTCCCCTTCTGACCAGAAAACTTCCTGAACACAAAAAGACTTTTCGCATAGGACGGATTGGCAAAAATCTTTTCTGGTAAATGTACCAACATCACCAACTCGGTTGCCGTCTGAATCCACTCCTTCAAAAGCTCACTCTGCGGACTGGTCAACAATTGAGTAGGGGCCAAGAAAATCGCATAGCCATCCGACTCCAAATACTTAACCCCCTGCTCCATCAACAAATGATGGGCATAGGTATGTTCTTCCGGACTCGCCACCTGGAAACGACTGGCAATGACATCATCTGGATAATAACCAATTGGCAAATCACTAACCACTAAATCCTTTTGGAAAACTTGACTCCGCACTGCATCCCCTTGCGAAAAGGTTAGTCCCTCGGTCCCCAAGACCTCCGCAATACTGGCTGACAGCTCGACCAAAATATCATCCAATTCAACCCCAAGATAGTCTATAGCCTTCTGACTATGCAACAAAATGGTCTCAGCCAAATTCCCCATACCACTTCCCAACTCCAAAACGCTAAGGGAATCCTTGGAGAAGAGCTGGTCAATCACCAAGGTAATTAAAAATCCCAAACTATCAGGAGTCGCTTGGTGATTGGGTTGCAAGGGTTCCGTTTGCTGCCCCTTCATCATCAAATACTGAAAAGTCCGCCGCCACTCCTCAGGCGTCAACTCCAACTGACGCACTTGCTGGTTATTTGACTCCAGTACCTGCCAATCTTCTACTGGCTGCAGATAGTTAACATTCTGCTCAATAATCGCCTCATAAAAGCCCGTCTTTAGCTGATTCTGAATGGTCTGGACATTCTCCAATAAAAGGCCAAAAGCCTGTTCAATCTTTTCAAAATTCATGTTCCTATGATAACACAAAAACAAGCAACGGGGCTAGTCATGGGAAGGTGCTACAAAAGAAAAGTTGTAGGAGCGACCACCAGTCAAGCGAACCTCAACCTGCCAACGCCGCTTCTCAACCTGATAACGAGCCTGTCCCTCTTGGAACTGCAACTCTCCCTTCTTACCTTGACCCTGATCCCGGCAATAAATAGCCAGGGCATAGGCCTGCTCCCGCTCCTGATAAGCCTGAAATAAACGCTCTTGGAACAGGTGCCGTTCCAAGTAGAGATTAAGAACCAGGCTAAAAACCGCTAAGAGCAACAAGGCATAGAGTAAAACCCCAGCCCGGACACGCTTAGTCCACACGATAGACCCACTTCCTTTCCTTCCCATCAGCCAGGACGGCCCGAAGTTGGACAAGACCGGATCGCTCCTCCACCTCCATCGACTGAACGCCAAACAAAAGCGTCTGGCTCCCCTGGTTCTGATTCCGCCCACCGGTCTTGCGAATTTCCGCTTGTTTGGGCCAATAGGCAATTTTTTGCCCCTTCCCCTTCTGATCCAAATAAATTTCATGATCACTGACCGCATCAAAATGCGCCTCCAGAAACTCTTGCTCCATATGAGCGGTAAAGAGCAGCCAATCCTGATTGGAAGCCCGCTCCTGGTAACGAATATCCTGAAATAAAAGCAGGGTTAGAGCCTGGAACAGTAAGCAGGAACCACTGATGACTAAAAGGGCTACCAAGGCCTCCAGCAAGGTAAAGGCCTGTAACCTAGGGTGATAGAACATGTACTTGGACAAGAATCTCCTCCCCCTCCCTCACAGTCCAAACTCGATTCCCTCGCTCCACCTGAACATCCGCCCATTCACTCAAGCCGGCTTGCAGAGCCATGTGACCTTTTTGCAGCTGCTGCTCTCTGTGTAAAAGAGCTGCTTCCCTTTTTCGCGACTGCTGAATGGCTCCTACTAACAAAGCGGTCACCAGGCTAAAAATCCATAGAGCCACTAGGGACTCCAATAAAAGATAAGCCTTCAGACTATTCTTCAGTCCGCCGTAAAATCCCATTGCCAATCCTCGCTTGATAGTGAATCGTAGTCCCACTGGCCTGATCCCGAAAAACAATCCGAGACAAACCTGTGTGATTGCCCTTGGCAGTTAAATCCAACTGAAACTGAGAGAGTAATTCCAAGCCTTCTGGAAGAACCAGCTCACCTTGCACTCCCTTAATCCGCTTTCCTTGAAAAGACAGCTGGGCAGGCTCCTGCCGCGCCCAGGCCAAGGTCTGGGACTCGGTATAAAAATGCTCAAAGCGAATATAAAAGAGATTCTTCTCAAAAGAGTGGTAAACCTCCCCCACCCCGACCGCCAACAGACTCACTAGAAAAAGCGTAATGCCAAGTGTTAGCAGGCTTTCCAAGAGCGTAAAGGCCTTAATCGGGCACGACCCGACTTTCGCCACTATGTTTTTTGTAGTAGTCCCGATAAGCATCCGCCTGCTCCTTCGTAATTTGCTTCTCCACCACCAACTGCCCCAGATTTGGAGCTCCACTATGATTGAGTTGGTAAATTTCCGCCTGGCTCTCTACCACCTTGACAATGGCTGCATTTCCCTTTTCCCGGACCACTTCTTTTTGCTGGACCAAATTCGGGACAAACAACAATAAGAGCACCGAAATGATAAGGATGACGACTAACATTTCTATTAGTGTAAAACCTTTTAGCATAGTCTGGGTGGCTTTTTTTATCATAAGGGTACCTCCAAATTTTGATAAATCGGCAGCAACATAGCTGCATAGAGTAACAGAATCAAACAGGCTACGACCACAAAAACAAGCGGCTGAATCAAATCCATCAGTCGAAAAAGCCGATGAAAAAAATCTTCCCAGGTTTTCTTAGAATACAGGGCCAATTCCTGACCCAAACGCGACTTAAATTCACCGTATTCAATCATCAAGGCCAACTCTGGTCGCAAAAAAGGATAGGTCCGAATCTGCTGGGCCAGGGACACCCCACCATTCAAGGCCTGATCCAGATCCGCCCCCAACTCAACCAAAAAAACCGACTCCTGCCCCCGCATCAGGCCCACAATCTCCGCCAGGGCCAAGCCCTGCCCAAAAAGACTGGCCCACTCACGCGCCAAACTAGCCGACAAATAAGCTTGGACGAAGCCACGTACACCAGGGCAAATCACCAACATCCGGAAAAAAACCAACCGTGGCTTGTGCCGATAGAAAGCTGCTAGACCTATAAAGACCAAAGCAAGACAAAGTCCAAAAGCTAGAAAAACCAAGGGAATCACCTGCACCATTTGAGTCCACTGATTGCCCTGGTCAATCTCCGGTAGCACATAAGACTGCAGGCCTACAATAATAACCATCAAAAAGCCTAAAAGTAACAAGGGATAGGTCCCCACCGCTACTAGCTTCCGCCGAACCTGGATCAGACTCTGCAGATGCCCCTCCAGCTGGGCTAAACTTTCCAAGATATTACCGTGCAGTTCGGCCAAAGCCAATTGACTCACAACTGTCCCCGAAAAGCCGAGCTGGCCTAAAATGCTGGAAAAGGCTTGGCCTGTCCGCATCCCTTGCCGCATCCGGTCAACCAAGACCTTGTCTAGAAGGCCACTATGATCCAAGAAATCCAAGGCTTCTCCCAAATGAAAGCCCGTCGCAAAGAGGTTATGGAAAAGTTGTACAATCTTCAACTCCTGCTGGAGCCCCAATGTATTCCGCCTGAGCTTGATCCTGGCTGATAACACCAGCCTCCAATAAATCGGTAACCTTTTGATTCCAACTAGTCGCTGGATGCTGGGCAAACTCTTTTTGGGCAACATCTACTAACCCCTTTCCTCCAATCAGGCGTTGGTAAGCCACCAGACGCAAGCTCTCTGCCAATTCTCCCGGCTCCACCTCTAGTTCTAATAAGCGGGCATAGACCCCTGGAATGGAGCGGGCATGGACGGTTGAAAAGATACTGATCCCTGTCAAGGCTGCCCGGATAACAGCCCGAGCGGTCTCTGTATCCCTGATTTCACCAATAATTAGGAGATCAGGGCGATGACGGAGGGAGAGCTTGATCAGATGGTCATAGGTCATGCCAATATCCTTGTTCAATTGCAGTTGTAAAAAAGCTGGATCCTTGATCTCGACCGGATCTTCAATGGTCAAAATCTGCCGCCCCTGAAAGCGAGTCTTGGCGAGCTGGTACATCAAGCTGGTCTTCCCACTCCCAACGGGTCCCGAAAAAAGATAGAGACCCCGTCCTTGAATAAACCGACTGAGTTGCTGGGGAGTCCAATCCCAGAAAGCTAAGGGCTGCTGGCCATCATAGAGAAGCCGAATCACCAGACTCTCCAAACCACGGTAATCGCCAACGGTCGACAGACGCAGGGATAAACAATCCTGTTCCAAGGCATAATCACAAGACCCAAGCTGACTCCGCCTCCGCTCCCCGACATTCATCCCAGCCGCAAACTTAAAATGTCCCAATAGAGCCTGGCCCTGGGCCAGATCCACCTCATCCAGCAAAACACGCTCTTCGCCCAGTCGCAGATAGATTGAATACCCCTCAACTTGAGGGACAATATAAACATCCTGAGCTCGCTCTTGGTGAGCCCTCCTCAAAATAGCCTGAGCCTTGCGTTCTACCATATCTCTCCTGCCTCCTCACTTGTTTATTCGCAAAGGACAAGGAAAAAGCCGTTGCAAGCAACGACTTTTTTCAACTATTCAATCTCGTTTTGACTCTGGCCTGTTTCCATAAATTCCTGCAGATTCTTGAAGCTAGTTTCAATCATATTAAGAGCAGCTTCATCTGTATAGGAACCAATATGCGGAGTAATCAAGACACGCGGATAGAGCTGAACCAGCTCCTCCACCAACGGATCGGGCAAGATTTGATCCCTCAAATCCTTGAAGAAGAAATCGCCTTCCCCCTCTAAAGTATCCAAACCAAGACCGGCCAATTTACCCGACCTAACCGCCTCCAGCAAGGCCTGGGCATCCTGCAACTCGCCACGCGCCGTATTGATCAAGATCGCGCCATCCTTCATCTTGGCGGTAAAGTCGCGGGTGATAAAACGGCCCTGGGCCGGAATGTAGGGAGCATGGACACTGACAATGTCACTCTCACGCAAGAGCTCCTCCAGCGAAACTTGGCGGACAAGGTCATCCACCCCTTCTTTCGGAATTGCATCATAGGCCAAGACCTCTGCCCCCAAGCCCTTAAAGAGCTTGGCTGCGGTCAAACCAATCCGACCGATTCCAACTAATCCAACCTTGCAATTGCGAATCTCTCGGGAAAACATGCTGGCATCGACTCGGAAATCTTTCTGAGCCGTTTTTTGCACGGTATAGGCTGTGTTTCGCAGCAACATCATGGCTAACGTCACAGCTAATTCCGCAATCGCATTAGGGGAGTAGAAGGGAACATAGGCTGTTTTGAGACCTAGCGCTCTAGCGTGGGCCACATCAATGTGGTTCACACCTACGGTCCGCGTCAAGACATAGTCCACACCCCATTCCTTGTAAAGATCCAGAACCTCCGCTGTCGCAAAACAGTTTCCGCGTAGGATGACTGCCTCATGCCCTTTTGCTAGGGCTGCAGTATCCGGGGAGTTGAGATAGTCTGCTACCAAGGTCAATTCAAAGCCAAAGCTTTGATTGACCTGTTCAAAAATCGGAATTTCAACATCTCTGACACCATAACATAATACTTTCATACATCTATCCTCTTAGAAGAAGGCTTGCAGGCCGGCTCCAACAATAATCCAGAAGACAATTGCAACAATAGATAGAACGGTTCCCAAGAGGGACGCATTGCTGGCCAGCTGAGCCTCTTTGTCATATTTAATGGCATAGGCCACCGCTACGGTTGCTGGCGGGGTAGCTAGCATGATAATAATCGCCATGAAGGCTGGGTAGTCTAGGGAAACAACGGATTTCATGACCAGCATCAAAACCACAAAGATAGCTGGGACAACCACCAATTTCACCCCACTGTAGAGCCAAACGACACGGTCCTTCAAAGCCTCACCCAGACTAATGTTACCAAGGGTCATCCCAATCGCCAACCAAGCCAAAGGCGAAGCTAGTTTAGAGAGGTAATCGACTGGTTTATAGAGCCAAGGGAGGGTTTTATCAATCCGTAGAATTCCAACTGTAATTTCTTGCATATCCTTGCTACCCTCATACAAGGGAACAGTCACTGTCATTTGCGGCATCGTTTTTTGGAAAACCCAAATCAAAAGACCAACAAAGGTCGCTAGGACAATCGGATTCAAGAAAATTTGTTTGAAATTTTTCTTCTCAAACTTGACCCCACTCATACGTACCAAACCGTAAGAATAAAGGAAAACCCGGTAGGCAATATTAAAGATATTAGCGTACAGGGCTCCCAGTGGACCAAGGAAACCATTAATAATCGGAATTCCAAAGAAGGTCGTAGAACCAAAAGTGGTCAAAACAGACAAAGTCGTTTGTTGATCCCCCTTAAACCGGAAAAACAAGCTCTCCCCCAGAATAATGAGAATCACATAGGCCACAAAACCAAAAACAAACACGGTCAAACCAGTGGTAAAGGTTTCGGGATTAATATTTTGCATAAAGGCTGAAAAGGCCAAGGCTGGAAGGGCAAAAGCCAAAACCACATCTGATAAAACCTTTCCGGCTTCTGGTCCAACAATATTGCGCTTTCGTGCAACATAGCCCAACAAAATAATAGCAATCGTTGAGAAAATGGCACTGAGAAAGGCATTGGACGTAATAATTTGAAACATCTTTTCCATCTAAAATCTCCTTTGTGAGGTTTTTTACAAACACTTATTATTATACCGAAAGGAGAGATGAGCCGCAAGATGTTTTGTGAAAAAAATATCAAAAAAGCCGAGTCCTAAAACTCGACTTGTAGACTATAGTACAGGCATCGAAGATACCCTAGCAGAGTCTAATGGGCTACCATTTCCTGGGCCACTTCTTGTCCACTGAGACTAGCAGGGTAGTAGGTTGGCCAATTGGTCAATTCTTCCCAGAGAGCTTCTTGGCTCTCACCACCAAAATAGAGGTGGAAATGTCCGGATTTGATTGGGGCAATCTGGTGATCACTAAATTGTATGTATTTGAAGCGACCGGCATTCGCCTCTTCTGCTTCAAACTGGAAGCGGACGCCACGATTGCCTTTTTCATAGGTAAGGACTTTATAACCTGCAGGCTTGTAGGTATAGGTTTCCTCGCCCTTATCTGTCACAAAGGTCACCTTGTTCCCTTTAATCTTGATTTGGTTCACATCAGTTTGGTAACCGATTTGGTAGTAGTCCTTGTACTCCTGGTCAGTCTTATCTCCCTTTTTCTTGGCCTTGTAGTCAAAGACTTGATCCAACTGGCCTGATTCTAGATAGGGATAAACTGACTGCCAGTCGCCTTCCCAGTCCGCCAGGGTCCGGTCCTTGATGGCCTTGTCTTCAAAGTAGCCGTTAGCAACCGTCTTCTCAGTCACAGCTTCAGTAGCCTTGGGTTTCGTTGCATCCTTGAAACCGGCAACTAATTGTTCCAGATTTTCCTCCATCAGGCTGATATAGGACGCTCCCTGAGCCAGTTCCTTTTGAGGGACTCCTTCCAAGGTGTGGAGCTGGCCGACTGCAACACCGGCCTCAGAAGCCAGGGTTTGGGCTAATTTATTGGAAGAGGTGGATTCGACATAAATACGTTTGATCCCTGCTTCCTTGACCTGGTCAGTCAACTCTTGGATTCGTTTCAAGGAGGCCTCTTCTTCTGTTGAAAGGCCAACAATGGACTCCTGTTGGAGCTGGTAGTCAAAGGCCAGGTAATTGAAGGCTGTATGCTGGGTCAAGAAGGTGTAGCCCTGATAAACTGCCAATTTTTCTTGATAGGTCTTATCCAACTGCTCCAATTCCTTCAGATAAGCCGCCGCATTTTTTTCAAAGCTAGCAGCCTGATCAGGGTAACGTTCCATCAATTGATCTCGTAGAGAAGCGACTAGAAGTTTTGCCCGATAAGGAGAGAGCCAGAGGTGGGGATCCAAGGTATGCTCGTGGTCCTCAGCCCCGTGATCATGGTCATGATCCGTTTCCTGACCTGGCAACAGAATCAAGTCCTTGCTGGCCTGAATCGTCCGATCAGCCTCCAAGACCCCGGTCTTCTCTAGATCTGGTACCCACATTTCCATATTGGGATCCAAATACAGGAAGGAAGACGCTTCTTGCAGACGGCTGATATCCTTAGCCGATGGTTCATAGCCGTGCACCTCTGTACCCGCTGAAACTAACAGTTGCACATCTGCCTCATCACCAACAATTTTTTTGGTAAATTCATAGATGGGATAAAAACTGGTTACCAGTTGCAGATCCTTTTTGGACCCTTGGGACTGGCAAGCGGTTAAGAAAAGGACAAGTCCTAAGAGGAGGACGGCAAATCCCTTTTTACATTTTTTCATAAGAGCCTACTTTCTCTTCAGTAGCGTCACCCCCATAAAAATGGCGATGAAAATTAAGGTGATACTGGCGCTGGCGGGACTTTCCCAATAATAGGAAAGAAAGAGTCCTGCGACCATTCCCACCAGGCCAATCAAACAGGAGAGCCAGAGGACCGATTGGAAGTGACGGCCCAGACGCAAGGCAATGCTGGCTGGGAGAATCATGATGGTTGAGACCAACAGAGCTCCAGCAGCAGGAATCATTAGGGCAATCGCAACCCCACCCATGATATTAAAGGCAATGGACAGAGCACGAGTCGGAATCCCGTCCACCTGAGCTGTATCTTCATCAAAGGTCAGCAGATACAGTGGTCGGTAGGCCAGCACCAAAAATAGTAAGACTAGCGCCGCAATCGCAAACAAGCCCAAGACCTGCTCCCAGGAAATGGTCACAATGGAGCCATAGAGGTACTGCTCTAGACTCATGGTCTGGCCACCACCAGACTGGCTCATCACCACCATAGCAATAGCCAAACCAGCAGCCATCAGAATCACCGTCCCCACTTCCAAATAGGAAGCATAGACCGTCCGCAAGTATTCCAAGAAAACCGCGGCTAAAATTACCACCACCAAGGTCATCCAGGTCGGAGACAGACCTAAAAGCAACCCCAAGGCCACTCCGGCTAGGGAAATATGACTCAAGGTATCACTCATCAAGCTCTGACGCCGCAGAATTAAGAAAACCCCAAGGGCTGGTGAGAACAGACTCATGGCCACAATCGCCAGCAGGGCCCGTTGGAAAAAGGCATAATCGAATAAACTCATGCGCCTGTCTCCTCTCCCTGGTGTAACTGGAAGCAACGCCAAGGCGAATCCTGTTTCCGCAACAAATGAATATTGCGGTCAGCATAGTCCGCAACCTCCTCAGGATCATGGGTCACCATCAAAACAGCCTTGCCATGTTTATGGGCCGAATGGTGCATGAGCTCATAAAAATCATCCTTCGAAACAGCATCCATCCCCGTTGTCGGCTCATCTAAAATAAAGAAGTCCGGATCAGAGGCGAACATCCGCGCCAAGGCCAACCGTTGCTTCTGACCACCCGAAAGAGCCCCAATAAAGTTCTTTCGTTGCTCCCACAAGCCAACAGCTTCCAAACTAACCTGAACATGCTCCTGGTCATGTTCCGTCAACCGTTTCCACCAAGACTTACGCGGATAACGGCCCGAAGCCACAAACTCCTCCACCGTTGAGGGAAAACCTGAATTAAAACTAGCCACAGTCTGGGGTAGATAGGCAATCCGCAAAGGCTGACCATCCCGGTTGACACTAGCCCGCTCGACACTCCCCTGGCTGGCTCTTAAAAGCCCCAGACTAGCTTTAAGCAGGGTCGACTTGGCAGCCCCATTTTCTCCTGTCAGGGTCACAAATTCCCCCGCATCAATGTGATAAGACACCCCCTCCAAAACGGGTTCCTTATCGTAATAAAAGGTCAAATCCTTGACCGTCAAATAGCGCATTTATTCCATCTCCTTCGCTAATTCTTTCAGAAATCTTGCAATCACTGCTTGCTCTTGATCTGAAAAACCTTGTACCATTTTCTGTAAAGCCTGACTGGTACGCTCATGGTGCTGAGCATGCTCCTCGGCTACCGCCTTTCCTGCTTTGGTTAATTGAAAATAAACCAGTCGACCATCCTGCTGATCTCTTTTGGTTTCCAACAAGCCTTCCTTACTCAGTAGTTTTGTTGCCTTGGTCATGGCCGCCTGGGAAAGGCCTAGCTCTTTTGCCAGGCTGGAATTGGTTAAGGGCTTTTGGACTAACACCATTAAGATATGTTCCTGGGTGTTGGTCAGGTGGATGGGACTCTGGCAATCCCCTAGCAGAAGCTCATGCTGGTGTTCTGCTTTTTTCAAAACCAAATCCAAAACCCGACTAATCTCACTTCCTAACATGGCATCTCCTTAACTGGTTAATCATTTACCGGTTAATTATATCGCGAAAAAAAGATAGAGTCAAGACTGACTCTATAATATTCTGACACGATAAACTTCTTTACAAAAGCCTTTGACGGAATTGACCACCCGCCGCGCTACTTTATCACTAGAACAAAGGGCAAAAACGGTTGGACCACTACCACTCATCAGGGTCGCATCTGCTCCGGAGGCTGCCACACAGTTTTTGATCTTTTGGATCATGGGCTTCCGAGCAATACTGATATCTTCCAGGGAATTTCCAAGCTTGCTCACCAGCTGTTTATAATCTCCCTCATTAATGGCTTGGCAGAGAGCAGTGATATCCACCGAACGAATCTTCTCCATCTCCACCTCCGAGAAAATCGAAGTTGTCGACAAACCAAAAGGAGGCTTGATTAAGACAACCCAAACCTTAGGAGCTGGTGCCAGGGGATGAACTTCCTCCCCACGACCGGTCACATAGGCACAGCCTGAGTGAACACAATACGGAACATCTGAGCCAACCTGCGCCCCAATCTCCGCTAACTGATCCAAACTATAGTTCAAGTCCCATAGTTGGTTCAAGGCACGTAGAGTTGCCGCCGCATCACTGGATCCACCCGCTAAACCAGCCGATCTAGGGATTCGCTTATCGATGATAATATGAATGCCACGATCCTGCAAACCCGCAGCTTCCCGCAGATAAAAGGCTGCCTTATAGGCATGGTTTTTCGGATTCAACGGTATCTTGCTACACGAGGATTCCAAGGTAATCTGGTTATCCTCCCGTTCTCGAACAGTAATATAATCATTTAAATCAACACTGGCCATGACCATCTCTAACTCGTGGTAACCATCTTCTCGCTTCCCACGAATATCTAAACCGAGATTAATCTTAGCCGGTGCCTTCTCAACAATTTCTTTCATACATGCCATTTTATCAAAAGATAGGCTGAGAGAAAAGGGAGAACCATTGAAAGCAGAAAAGGTCATCGACTAGGTGAGAAATGTAAAAAAGACAAGGTCCGAAAACCTTGCCTTCTTTACAATACCGGCGGCCGGGGTCGAACCGGCACGTCCGTGAGGACACTGGATTTTGAGTCCAGCGCGTCTGCCAATTCCGCCACGCCGGCTTCTACTAATTATTCAATTAGTAACTGGGGTAGCTGGATTCGAACCAACGCATGAGGGAGTCAAAGTCCCTTGCCTTACCGCTTGGCGATACCCCATTATTAATAAATAGGCGAGTGAGGGGAATCGAACCCCCGAATGTCAGAGCCACAATCTGATGTGTTAACCACTTCACCACACCCGCCATTCTATTAATACACGGGCAGTAGGAATTGAACCCACACTGAAGGTTTTGGAGACCTTAGTTCTACCTTTAAACTATGCCCGTAAGATGGAAGGGGAGGGATTCGAACCCCCGAACCCGAAGGAGCGGATTTACAGTCCGCCGCGTTTAGCCTCTTCGCTACCCTTCCATACACAATATTCAATTGTAATGGCGCGAGACGGAATCGAACCGCCGACACATGGAGCTTCAATCCATTGCTCTACCAACTGAGCTACCGAGCCAAATTGCGGGAGCAGGATTTGAAC
>NZ_JACBXX010000153.1 GCF_013415245.1 Streptococcus danieliae
TGGAAATCTCCGAAAGGCTGGAAATGCCGTCCCCATCAAGATAGTGTACAGAGTTTTAAGCGCAAGCTGAAGCGACTAACGACGAGGAAGTGGAGCATTGACCTAACGACACGGATTGAACGATTAAATTGGGTTATCCGCGGTTGGGTAAATTACTTCTCACTTGGTAATATGAAGACGATACTGACGCAAATAGATGAGCGTTTACGAACTCGTATCCGAGTCATTATCTGGAAGCAATGGAAGAAAAAATCGAGACGACTATGGGGACTTCTGAAACTAGGTGTTCCGAAATGGATAGCCGATAAAGTATCTGGCTGGGGTAACCACTATCAACTAGTGGCACAAAAGTCAGTCTTAAAGCGAGCTATATCAAAACCAGCCCTTACTAAAAGAGGACTGGTTTCTTGTCTAGATTTCTATCTTAAACGACATGCGTTAAAAGTTAGTTGAACCGCCGTGTGCCGAACGGCACGCACGGTGGTGTGAGAGGGACTAGAAATTAGCCTCTACTCGATTCTGGGGAGACTAGTTTTTGCCTATTTCTTATGATAGAATATTTCTAAAAGGAGTGATTATGGAAGCAAAGGTTCAACGTCGGGCATTGTATGTCTACCTATATTATAACCGGGATCGGCGCAAGTTGAGTTCCTATGGGGATATTGCTTATCACTCCCGGCGCTTGCGCTATGTTCAATTGTTTGTAAAAGCAGATCAACTATCGTCGATTGTCGCCCAGTTGCAAGGGCAGTCTTTTGTACGGGATATTCAAACCAGTCTGTTGACGGAATTACCCCTCACCTATCAAGGTATCGATTTAGGAACCCTAGAAAGCGGAGA
The DNA here is from genome assembly GCF_013415245.1 of Streptococcus danieliae. Taxonomy (GTDB): domain Bacteria; phylum Bacillota; class Bacilli; order Lactobacillales; family Streptococcaceae; genus Streptococcus; species Streptococcus danieliae_A. The sequence continues at coordinate 841 of NZ_JACBXX010000153.1, forward strand.
CTAACCTTCCGCTTTTTAATTTGTGAAAGAAAATAAAATGAAAGTTTTCATGTAAAAATAAGTAAAAAAATCGCAAACACGTATTGACAATTTTCTGACAATTCTATATATTAGAGTCTATAAAAAAAGAGGAGTAGTTTTATGAAAGGTAAAACGTTAGTGGCCACAGTCCTGCTGGCCTCTATGACATTGTTAGCAGCTTGTAGCCAAGTGCCAGTTGCGGACGGTTCCAAAGCTAAGGGAACAGAGATTGGGGAGACCATTAAGGTCGGCTTCAACTTTGAAAACACTGGTTCTGTAGCGGCTTATGGATCTGTGGAGCAAAAAGGAGCCTTGCTAGCTGTTGAGGAAATTAACCAGGCAGGTGGTGTTGATGGCAAGCAAATTGAGGTGATTTCCAAAGATAATAAATCGGAAACTCAAGAAGCAGCTTCCGTATCAACCAATTTGGCCATTCAACAGGAAGTTAATGCCATTGTCGGCCCTGCAACCTCTGGTGCGACTGCGGCAGCTATTCCAAAAGCAACTATCGCGGGTGTACCGGTGATTTCACCAAGTGCGACGCAAGATGGTTTGACTGCTGGTCAGGACTTCTTGTTTGTTGGAACCTTCCAAGATAGCTACCAAGGACGAATTATTGCTAAGTATGTGGCGGATAATTTGAATGCTAAAAAAGTAGCCTTGTTTACGGATAATTCAAGTGACTATGCCAAAGGAATTGCCAAGTCCTTCAAGGAAGCCTATAAAGGTGACATTGTGATTGAAGAAACCTTTATTGCGGGAGATACCGATTTCCAAGCAGCCTTGACAAAAATGAAGGGTAAGGACTTTGATGCCATGGTTCTGCCAGGTTACTATACTGAAGCAGGTAAGATTGTTAACCAGATGCGGGGGATGGGCTTGAATCAACCGATTGTTGGTGGAGACGGTCTGAACTCAGAGGAATTTGTGCAACAGGCAACGGCGGAAAAGGCCAATGATATTTACTTTGTATCCGGTTTTTCTTCAACTGTAAAAACCAGCGAAGAAGCAGAATCCTTCAAAAAAGCTTACCGTGACCGCTTTAAAGAAGAACCAAGCACCTTCTCAGCCTTGGCTTATGACTCGATGAAAATGATGGCCAAAGCGATGGAGGGAGCCGATAATTCCATCCAAATCCGGGATAACCTAACTAAGATTAAGAATTATAACGGGGTAACCGGGAAAACTAGCTTTGATGCCGATCACAACACCAGCAAATCAGCCTTTATGATGACCATGCAGAAAGGTAAGGTTGAGGAAGCAGTGTCGGTGCAACCAGACTAAGTCGTTTAGGAGATTATTTAGAATGATACTACAGCAATTATTGAACGGGCTGATTTTGGGAAGTATTTATGCCTTGCTTGCCTTGGGCTATACCATGGTATATGGAATTATTCGCTTGATCAACTTTGCCCACGGGGATGTTTATATGATGGGAGCCTTTCTAGGTTATTTCCTCATTAATACCCTCCATTTGAATTTCTTTGTGGCCCTCTTGCTGGCCATGGCTGGAACCGCGGCCCTTGGGGTCTTGATTGAGTTCTTGGCCTACCGTCCGCTACGTCAGTCAACGCGGATTGCAGCTTTGATTACCGCGATTGGGGTTTCCTTCCTTTTGGAATATGGAATGGTCTTCTTCTTTGGTGCTAATCCACGTCCTTTCCCACAAGTGATTGAAACCGTCCGCTATGAGTTGGGTCCTGTTTCAATGACCAATATTCAATTGTTGATTTTGGGAGTTTCCATCCTCTTGATGGTGGTACTGCAGTTGATTGTTAAGAAAACCAAGATGGGGAAAGCCATGCGGGCTGTATCTGTGGACAGTGACGCTGCCCAGTTGATGGGAATTAATGTTAATCGGACCATTAGCTTTACCTTTGCCCTTGGATCAGCCTTGGCAGGGGCAGCGGGTGTGCTGATTGCTCTTTATTACAATTCCTTGGATCCATTGATGGGAATGACGCCTGGTTTGAAATCCTTCGTTGCGGCCGTATTGGGCGGAATTGGAATTATTCCCGGGGCAGCCTTGGGTGGTTTTGTCATCGGGGTCCTCGAAACTGCAGCAACAGCGCTTGGATTCTCTGATTTCCGAGATGCGATTGTCTATGGAGTATTGATTTTGATTCTCCTAGTACGTCCAAGTGGTATTCTTGGTAAAAATGTGAAGGAGAAGGTCTAGTCATGCAAAAAAATCTAAAGGAAAATATGATTTGGGCAGGGCTGCTAGTTGCCGGCTATGCCTTGGTTACACTTTTGGTTGAGATGAATGTACTCAATCTCTACTATCAAATGATCTTCCAACAAATTGGAATTAACATTATCTTGGCTGTAGGTCTCAACCTGATTGTTGGTTTCTCCGGTCAGTTCTCGCTGGGGCATGCCGGTTTTATGGCGATCGGTGCTTATGCGACGGCTATTATCGGGAAGCAGTTGCCAACCTATGGGGGTTTTATCCTATCAGTCCTCGCAGGGATGGCCGTTGCCGGCCTTGTTGCCCTCTTGGTTGGTCTGCCTACCCTCCGTTTGAAAGGGGACTACTTGGCAATCGCGACACTAGGGGTAGCCGAAATTATTCGGATTATCATTGTCAATGGTGGTGAGGTTACCAACGGGGCTGCTGGTCTCTTGGGAATTCCTGCTTTTACAACGTGGCAAATGGTCTACCTGTTAGCAGCTTTGACAACGATTGTGACCTTGAACTACTTGCGGAGTCCGATTGGTCGGCAGACCTTGGCGGTTCGTGAGGATGAAATCGCGGCTGAATCAGTTGGAATTAACACGACTAAAATTAAGGTGATGGCCTTTGTCTTTGGTGCGATCACGGCAAGTATTGCGGGTTCTCTCCATGCTGGTTTTGTTGGTTCGGTCGTTCCAAAAGACTTTGCCTTCACCAACTCTATCAACATCTTGATCATCGTTGTATTTGGTGGCCTCGGTTCGATGACGGGAACCATTGTGGCGGCGGTTGTACTGGGAATCCTCAATATGCTCTTGCAAGACGTAGCCAGCATCCGGATGATTGTTTACTCATTGGCCCTCATCCTAGTGATGATTTTCCGTCCAGGTGGTCTCTTGGGAACCTGGGAATTGAGTTTGAAGAATCTGTTGTCAAAATCAAAAAAGGAGGTTAAGTCCTAATGGCACTTTTAGAAGTTAAACACTTAACAAAACATTTCGGCGGTTTAACGGCTGTTGGGGATGTAACCTTGGAATTGGACAAGGGGGAATTGGTGGGCTTGATTGGTCCCAATGGAGCGGGGAAATCAACCCTCTTCAATTTGTTGACCGGTGTCTACGAGCCAAGTGAAGGAACCATTACCTTGGATGGTAATGAGCTCAATGGTAAGGAACCCTACACCATTGCGGGTCTAGGTCTGGGGCGGACCTTCCAGAATATCCGTTTGTTCAAGGATTTAACCGTCCTGGATAATGTTCTCATCGCTTTTGGGAATCACCAAAACCCACATATCTGGGCTAGTCTCTTCCGCCTTCCCCTTTATTATAAAAAGGAAGAGGAATATAAGCAGAAGGCGCTAGATCTGTTGAAAATCTTCTCTTTGGAAGAATATGCGGATACCTTGGCGAAAAACTTGGCTTATGGGCAACAGCGTCTCTTGGAAATTGTGCGGGCCTTGGCGACGCAACCTAAGATTCTGTTCTTGGATGAACCGGCGGCAGGGATGAACCCTCAGGAAACAGCTGAATTGACAGCTTTAATCCGGAAAATTAAGGAAGAATTTAACATCACGGTGATGTTGATTGAACATGATATGAGTTTGGTCATGGAAGTCACGGAGCGGATTTATGTGCTGGAATATGGACGGTTGATCGCCCATGGAACCCCTGAGGAGATCCGCACCAACAAGCGTGTTATCGAAGCTTACTTGGGAGGAGAAGCCTAATGTCAATGTTACAAGTTGAAAATCTATCCATTCACTATGGGATGATTGAAGCCGTCCATGATGTCAGCTTTGAGGTCGCTGAAGGGGAAGTTGTTTCCCTGATTGGGGCCAATGGAGCTGGAAAAACCAGTATCTTGCGGACCATTTCCGGCTTGGTTCGCCCAAGTCAAGGACGCATTCTGTTTCAAGGTCAGGAAATTCACAAACAGCCTGCGCAAACCATTGTTGCTTCAGGTCTATCACAAGTGCCAGAAGGACGCCATGTTTTCCCAGGACTAACCGTTCTGGAAAACCTTGAAATGGGCGCTTTCCTGAAAAAAGACCGGGAAGAGAATGCCCGGAATTTGAAGAAAATTTTTGAGCGCTTCCCACGTTTGGAAGAACGCAAAGGCCAGGATGCGGCAACCCTGTCGGGAGGTGAACAACAGATGTTGGCCATGGGCCGGGCCCTGATGTCAACACCTAAGCTTTTACTTTTGGATGAACCATCAATGGGATTGGCGCCTATCTTTATCAATGAGATTTTTGAAATCATTAAGGACATCCAAGCTCAAGGGACAACCGTTTTGTTGATTGAGCAAAATGCCAATAAGGCTCTAGCTATTTCCAATCGCGGTTATGTGTTAGAAAATGGTAAAATTGTATTAGCAGGTACCGGTCAAGAACTTCTAACATCAGAAGAAGTGCGCAAGGCCTACCTTGGTGGTTAGCAGGCAGACGGAAAGGAATGGACTATGGCTGTTAAAGATTTTATGACAAAACGAGTGGTCTTTATTGACCCAGATACTTCCATTGCACATGCAGCAGACTTGATGCGGGAACAAAACCTTCATCGTCTGCCGGTTATGGATCATGGGAAACTGGTTGGTTTGGTGACCGAAGGTACAATTGCAGAGGCAACTCCTTCTAAAGCCACAACCCTATCCATCTATGAAATGAACTACCTCCTCAACAAAACCAAGGTCAAGGATGTCATGGTCCGGGATGTCTTTACCCTGGATGAAGATGCCAGCCTGGAAGATGCGGTCTACTTGATGTTTAAACATAAGGTTGGCATCCTTCCGGTGATGAAAGGGGATGAGCTTCGTGGTGTGATTACAGATCGCGATGTCTTCAAAGCCTTTTTGGAAGTTGCCGGTTATGGAGCACCCGGTACTCGGGTTCGCGTTCGGACGACCAACCAGGTTGGAGTCTTGGAACGTGCCGTCCATGCAGTTGTTGAACGTGATCTTAACATTGATAACGTTGTCAACATTCCAAATGCAGATGGTTCTGTAACCATTGAATTGCAATTGGAAGGTCAAACAGACCACGAGCAACTTCGGGAAGAGCTCGAAAAACAAGGCTTCCAAGTGGACTATGTTCACGAAACCCAAGCCAAAGCTTTTTAAACTGTAAGGGAACTCCCTCTCAGATTCTTGAATGAGCCATTCGGAATCGGAGGGAGTTTTTTGCGTCTTCGAAGGAGTCGAAGCTTCTTTTGAACATCAAGACGATTCCTTGTCGACGGGCTTTGCCCTACTCTTTATTCGCTTTTTTAATTTTAGACTCATACTAGAGGCTGGGACAAAAGTCTAGCCTCTTTGACTTTGGATAACAAAATGCCTTTGACGCAGTAGCTGATTGGCCTCTTCGTTCGCTTTTCAAGCTCGGAAGAGGACCTAATCAGCCTTGCGGGGGTGGGACTACGAACTAAATTTTTCCAAATTTAGTTCTGTCCCACTCCCTACTCCCAGAGCTTTTGAGTTGTCAGCAGCTTGTTTCTGAGATGCGCTTGATTTTTTGAGCTTAGGCACCTTCTGTCCTCATAGAACGATTTAGCTAGTGTCAAATTTCCTGAAAACAGGTATAATAGTAGCTAAGAAAAGAGGGAACTATGAAACAGGGATTTTTACTGTCCATTGAAGGACCAGATGGATCTGGGAAATCAACCCTAATCCAAGAATTGGCCAGTCACTTTTCAGATACAGGCCGGGAAGTAGTGGTCACCAGGGAACCTGGGGGCGCTCGGATTGCTGAGCAAATTCGGGAAATTTTGCTCAATCCAGACCATGCGGAGATGGAGGCCAAAACGGAACTTTTGCTTTATATGGCCAGTCGTCGCCAACATCTAGTTGAAAAAGTCTTACCAGCCTTGGAGCGAGGGGCCTTGGTTTTAATGGATCGGTTTATCGATTCCTCGGTGGCCTATCAGGGTTATGGGCGCGGTTTGGACTTGGAAGCGATTCACTGGCTCAACCAATTTGCGACAGATGGCAAGAATCCTGATTTGACCTTACTGTTGGATTTACCGGCCGAACAGGGCTTGGCTCGGATTCAGGCTCATCGTTCAGGGGATGTTGATCGGCTGGATCAGGAAGATTTGAGCTGGCACCAGCGTGTCCGTCAAGGGTATCTGCAGCTGTCGGAAGAGAATCCAGATCGTTTGGTAAAAGTCGATGCTAGTTTGGATCTTCCCGAGGTTTTCGATCAAGCCCTTCAACGAATCGCAGAAAGATTGCCCCTATGAGCTCCTTAGCAGAGAAGTTGGAACAGACCCAGGCTAGTCTCCTGCAGCGTTTTCAGAAAATTATCCAGGCTGACCGTTTAAGCCATGCCTATTTGTTTGCGGGGAGTCCCCAGACCTTGTATATGGCCCTCTACCTCAGCCAAGCCATTTATTGTGAGGATCAACAAGAGGGGCTGCCCTGTGGGAAGTGCCGATCTTGCAAACTGGTGGAGTCCCAAGAATTTTCAGACCTGCATGTGGTCAGCCCGGTGAATCGCATTATCCGCACGGAACAAGTTAAAGGTCTCTTAGGCCAGGTTTCGCAATCGGGTTTGGAAAGCTCCCATCAGGTTTTTATTGTCCGTGATGCTGAAACCATGCACAGCAATGGGGCTAATGCCCTACTGAAATCGATGGAGGAGCCGACTGGGCAACAACATTTCTTTTTCCTCAGTAAGAACCCCGATCGGATTCTGCCGACCATTCGCAGTCGGACTCAGTTTGTCTATTTTCCAGACCGGATCCAGGATTTAACGGCAGCCTTTGAGGCTGACGGACTGCTAAAAACCCAAGCCCAGTTTCTAAGCACCTTGTTGCAGGGCAATACCCAGCTTCTGGACAGCCTTGGTCAAAACTGGATTCTGGAGATGAACGCCCAGTTGGATAGTTGGTTGCAGCAGTTTCTCAAAAAAGAAGCCAAGTCTTTTCTGGCCCTATCAGCCTTGGTTGCCCAGGCCGATGATCGGGATAAACAGGCTCTGTTTTTGGATATGCTGGAACTCCAGCTAGGGCAGAAGGCAGCTACTCCCAAGCGTTGGAAGCTCTTGAAAGATTTGATGGCAGCCAGGGTCGCCTGGCAAGCCAATGTTCCCTTGTTAGCGAGTTTGGAACGTTTTTGTTTAGAGAATTTGTAATTTGAAGAGAAGGAGGAGCCCCTTGGAAAAGAAAGATATTTTAGTGACCCTTGATAATTTCAGCAATCATCTCATTCGTACCCTCAATGAGCTGGAATCTATGAAAGTAGCTGTACGCGAATCAATTGAAGAAAACACCCTCCTCCGTCTTGAAAATGAGAAGTTACGGGAACGCTTGAGCCAGGTTGAGACGGGTGAGCCGGAAAAACCCTTTAAACAAAGGGAAGGGTTGCACCGGATTTACCTAGATGGCTTCCATGTGTGTACCTATTTTTACGGCCAACAACGTGAAGGTGAGTGTGCCTTCTGTGATGAATTGTTATTTAGAGGTTAATCGTGCAGATTCAAAAAAGTTTTAAAGAAGTCTCTGAGTCTGGGACACTGTATTTAGTGCCGACGCCGATAGGCAACATGGAGGACATCTCCTTTCGAGTCTTGAAACTCTTGGAGTCCGTGTCCCTGATTGCAGCCGAGGACACGCGGGTAACAGGTGCCTTGCTCAAGCATTTTGAAATCCGGAATCGCCTGATTTCCTTTCACGAACATAATGCCCAAGCGCGCATTCCAGAACTTCTCGACCTTCTGGCCCAAGGTCAAGATCTGGCCCAGGTTTCCGATGCCGGCCTGCCCAGTATTTCGGATCCCGGCCATGATTTGGTCAAGGCCGCCCTGGATGCGGGCTATAAAGTAGTCCCAATCCCTGGTCCGTCAGCCGGTATTACGGCTTTGATTGCGAGTGGTCTGGCCCCCCAACCCCATGTTTTTTACGGTTTTTTACCACGGAAGGCTGGCCAGCAGCAGGCCTTTTTGGAGTCCAAGCGCCACTATCCGGAAACGCAGATTTTTTACGAATCTCCTTATCGCTTAGCGGCTACTTTGGAAAAAATCCTGACTGTTTACGGCAATCGGCAGCTAGTCCTAGTCCGTGAATTAACCAAGATTTACGAGGAGTTTCGTCGGGGAAGTATCCAAGAGGTGTTAGACTCGCTGCTTACAGACCCCATAAAAGGAGAATGCCTGCTCATCGTAGAGGGCTATCAAGCGGAAGCCCAGCCAGCTCAGAGCCTAGAGGCTGTCCTTGAAGTCCTTAAGGAACGGGTGAGCCAAGGCCAACGCCTCAAAACCGCCAGTCAGGAATTAGCCAAGGAAACGGGTTTAAAGGCCAAGGAACTCTACCAGGCCTACCATCAAGAAGAAAAGGATGACTAAAAGTATGTTTGATTATTACGGACACCCGCGTTGCACTACCAGCAAGGCAGCTGAAAAAGAATTAAAAGCACTGGGGATTGAAACGCAGTTTATCGACCTGACCCAGGCAGCTCCAAGCCTAGAACAATTGGAAAGCTGGATGGCTCAAGGAACTTGGCCCATCAAAGCCTTTTTCAATACCAGCGGTAATAAATACCGGGAATTGGGCTTAAAAGACAAGGTTCCCAACTTGAGTGCGGCAGAAGCTGCCCAACTTCTGGCAACAGATGGCATGCTGATTAAGCGTCCCTTGTTGGTAAAAGATGGCCAGCTCCTGCAAATTGGCTATCGGACTCCCTATGCAGATCTAGAGCTTTAGGACTGGACTATGGCAGACTATCTTTCCGTCGGGACCCTGACCAAGTATCTCAAGCGAAAATTTGACAAGGATCCCTATCTGGAGCGGGTTTTTCTGACCGGTCAGGTCTCCAATTTTCGGGCCCGTCCCAACCACCAATATTTTTCCCTAAAGGATGAAGAGGCCGTTATTCAGGCAACCATGTGGGCGGGTGTCTACAAAAAGTTGCCCTTTAGGCTTGAGGAAGGGCAACAGATTAATATCGTGGGTCGGGTCCAGCTTTACGCCCCCAACGGCTCCTATTCGATTGTGATTGAAAAGGCAGAGCCAGTTGGCGTAGGTGAATTGGCTCTTCGCTTTGAACAATTAAAAAAAGAATTGACCCAGGCGGGCTTTTTTAAGGCAGAGCATAAGCAGCCCTTACCCCGCTTTAATCGGAAGATTGGCGTGGTGACCAGTCCCAGTGGAGCGGTTATTCAGGACATTATCACAACCGTCAATCGGCGCTTTCCAGGACTTAGTATCCGGCTTTATCCGGCCAAGGTCCAGGGAGAGGGGGCGGCTGCTGAAATTGCCCAGCAAATTCAGCGGGCCAACCAGGCTGAAGATCTGGATGTACTGATCGTTGGTCGGGGTGGAGGTTCCATGGAGGATCTCTGGGCCTTCAACGAAGAGGTCGTGGTGCGGGCCATTTTTGAATCGCGCCTGCCTGTGATTTCTAGTGTGGGACACGAGACCGATGTGACCTTGGCTGACTTTGTGGCCGATCAGCGAGCCGCGACGCCGACAGCTGCGGCGGAGTTGGCAACCCCTTATACCAAAGCGGATTATTTCCTGGCCCTTGAACGCAGCCAGCTCCAGCTCAAGCAAGCCTTGGACCGCCTACTCAAGGTTCAAAGGGAGCGCGTGGAAGTTCTCAACCAATCAATTATTTTCCGCCAGCCGGAGCGTCTCTATGATTCCTACCTGCAAAAGTTGGACCAACTAGATCTCCAACTCAAGCAGACGGTGGAAAAAGCGCTCCAAAACCAACAGCACCAGAGTCAGCTTTTGCACCAAGCCTTGATCCGCCAGAGCCCAAGGCCGAGACTGGACAAGGCCCAAGACCAGCTGGCACGCTTGGAAACTGATCTGCAGCGGGCTATAACCGATCGTTTAAAACAGGCCCAGCAGCGGTTTCAGGTTGCCAGCGATGCCTTGTCACAATTGGAATTAAGCCAAATTCTCCAACGAGGCTATGCCTTGGTGAAAACAGACGACAAAATTGTGTCCAGTAGTAGCCAGGTTGAGCCTGGTGATCACTTGACCATCCAACTTCAGGATGGTCACTTAGAAGTAGAGGTAAACCATGTCCAAAACACAGACATTTGAAGAAAAAATGCAGGAATTGGAGCTTCTGGTTCGACGCCTAGAACAAGGCGAAGTTCCTTTGGAAGAGGCCTTGAAGCAATTTCAACAGGGGATGAAATTAAGCCAGGAACTGCAAAAAACCTTACAAGAAGCTGAAAAAACCATGGTCACCATCATGGGTGGCGATGGTCAAGAAACGGAAATGAACGCATGAATCAACAGCTAGCAGTTTTGGAAACTGTCCTCAAGAATTTTTATCAAAGCCCAAGCCCAGAGCCACAATTGGTTGCAGGCATCCTGTATTCCATCCAAGCAGGAGGCAAGCGGATCCGTCCCTTGCTCCTCTTAGATTTATTGGAGGGCTTTGGTCTGGAAATTACGCAGGAGTATGTGAAGGTTGCAGCTGCTTTGGAGATGATTCATACGGGTAGCCTGATTCATGATGATCTTCCAGCCATGGATGATGATGATTATCGCCGGGGCCAACTAACCAATCATAAGAAGTTTGGCGAGGCAGCAGCAATTTTAGCGGGCGATAGTCTCTTTTTGGATGCTTTTGCCCTGTTAGCTCAAGCTGATTTACCAGCGACTCAGCTTGTGGAGTTGACCCAGGCCCTGTCAGAGGCTTCAGGGACTTATGGCATGGTTGGCGGTCAAAGTTTGGATATGCGCTCAGAAGGACAAACTCTAACGCTTGAGGAGTTGCAACGGATTCATGAAAATAAGACTGGCCGCCTCCTGCATTTTCCATTTTTGGCAGCTGGAGTACTATTAGAGCTCGATGTTGAGAGTCGGGAGCTCTTGGATTCCTTCGGGAAAAACCTAGGTCTAGCCTTTCAAGTGCGGGATGATATCCTTGATGTCACGGCTAGTTTCCAGGAATTGGGGAAAACCCCGAATAAGGATGAAATTGCTCAAAAAGCCACCTATCCAGCCATTTTTGGCTTGGAGGAGGCCAAGGGTATTTTAGCCGAGCTTCTGGACCAGATCCACCAGCAAATCACCGCCTTGGAGGCCCAGGGATTCCAGGGAGCAGTCTTGAAAAAAAGAATAGAAGGATTAGCCATTGGTAGCTAAAGAAAGAGTAGATGTATTGGCCTTTCAGCAAGGCCTTTTTGAAACACGCGAACAAGCCAAACGGGGAGTGATGGCTGGTTTGGTCATTCATGAACTGACCGGCCACCGCTATGATAAACCCGGTGAGAAGATTTCTAATGATACTCCCCTCAAGGTCAAGGGCGAGACACTGCCCTATGTTAGCCGAGGCGGGTTAAAATTAGCCAAGGCCCTGGAAGTGTTCGGTATTGATTTGACCGATCAATGGACCCTGGATATTGGTGCCTCCACCGGCGGTTTTACAGATGTCATGTTGCAAGCGGGAGCCCAGCAGGTCTATGCAGTCGATGTGGGCACCAATCAATTGGCCTGGAAGCTACGCCAGGATCCGCGGGTCATTAGCCGCGAGCAGTATAATTTTCGCTATGCCAATCCAGAGGATTTTAAGCCTCAGCCTAGCTTTGCTTCGATTGATGTGAGTTTTATCTCCCTCAGTTTGATTCTGCCGAGTTTGGCTGCGATTTTGCAACACCAGGGCCAGGTTGTGGCCCTGGTCAAGCCGCAGTTTGAGGCAGGTCGGGAAGCCATTGGCAAAAAAGGGATTGTCCGGGAAGCTCGGGTCCATGAAGCGGTCTTGAACCAGACCATGACCATGGCCCAAGGTTTGGGCTTTGGCGTCCACGGCCTGGACTTTTCACCGATCACTGGTGGCCAAGGCAATATTGAATTTTTGCTTTACTTGAAATTGGATCAGGGACCAGCCCTTTCCCCTGACCAGATTAAGGAGACAGTGAGGAAGGCCCATGAGACATTCTAATGCAGACAAGGACCAGCGCCAGGCCCTGATTCGTGCCTTGATCCAAGGCCAGCCAGTTCGTGGTCAAAAAGAAATCAGGGACTACTTGGAGGGCCAGGGTATCTTGGCCACCCAGGCGACTGTGTCTCGAGATTTAAAGGAAATGGGTGTCCTCAAGGGACCAGACGCTGCCTATCAATTCCAAGCCTCTGGGAAAAAGTCGCCGATTTTAGAGCTGGCGGTCCAGGACCAGATGATTTCCCTGCGCGTGGTTCCCGGTCAGGCCCTCCTTTTAAAACGGGAAATTTGGGCCCGCTTTTCCAAGGATCTTTTTTCGATCTTATCCGATGATGATACGGTTTTGCTAATCTTAAAAAAGGGCGTAGAACCAAGTCTGCTCAAACATTCTTTAGAAAAGTGGTAATGTTATGTTATTAGAAATTTCCATCAAAAATTTTGCCATTATTGAAGAAATCACCTTGAACTTTGACAACGGGATGACCGTCCTAACAGGGGAAACTGGGGCTGGTAAATCGATTATTATTGATGCCATGAATATGATGCTGGGGAGCCGTGCGACGACAGAGGTAATCCGTCATGGCATGTCCAAAGCTGAAATCCAAGGTCTCTTCTCCCTGGAAAAGCCCGAAGTGATTCAGACAATTTTAGGGGAGCAGGGCATCGAGGTTGGCGATGAACTGATTATTCGGCGGGAGATTTTTCAGAATGGGCGCAGTGTCAGCCGGATCAATGGGCAAATGGTCAATCTTTCTGTCCTGCGGGCGGTGGGCCAGCACTTAGTTGATATCCACGGCCAGCATGATCAAGAAGAGCTAATGCGGGCCCAGTGGCATGGCCGTCTCTTGGACGAGTTTGGGGATGAGGCTTTTCGGGACTTGAAGGGCCGGTATGCCCAGAGTTTTGAGCGCTACCGGAGTTTACGCCAGCAATTGGTTAGCCAGCAGACCCAGGAAGCGGAGCACAGTGCCCGGATTGAAATGCTGGAATTTCAATTGGCAGAGATTGAGGAAGCTGCTCTCAAACCAGGTGAAGATGTGAGCCTGCAACAAGAGCGGGAACAGTTGATGAATCACAAGTTGATTGCGGATACCCTGACCACGGCCTATCATTTGCTGGATGACGAAGAACAATCCTCCTTGTCCAATGTGGGGACAGCCTTGCGTGACCTGGAGAGTCTGGAAGACTACAATCCGCTTTACAAGGAATTGGCCGGCCAAGTGGCTGAAGCCTACTACAGCTTGGAGGATGCGACCCGGCGCCTGGAGGATCACCTCTCCTCCTTGGATTTTGATGCCAACCGTCTACTCCATATTGAAAGCCGCCTGGATGTGATTTATGCCATTAGCCGGAAGTATGGCGGCAGCGTTCAAGAAGTCTTGGATTATTTTGAAAAAATTTCGCAAGAATACCAGCTGCTGACGGGAAATCAGATTTCCTCTGAAGACTTGTCTAAGAAGTTGAAGGAAGAAGAAAAGGTCTTGGTAGCCTTGGCCCAAGAACTGAGCCAAGCCCGCCACCAGCTAGCCCAGCAATTGGAAGCAGAAATTCAACTGGAACTCCAGGACCTGTATATGGATAAGGCCCGTTTCCAAGTTCAGTTTAGCAAGGGGAAATTTAGCCGCGATGGCAATGAGCAGATTGAATTTTACATTTCAACCAACCCAGGAGAGGACTTCAAACCCTTGGTCAAGGTGGCCAGTGGCGGAGAACTGTCCCGCTTGATGCTGGCCATCAAGTCTGCTTTTTCCCGTAAGGAAGGCAAGACCAGCATTGTTTTTGACGAGGTTGACACGGGCGTATCCGGCCGGGTTGCCCAAGCTATTGCTCAGAAAATTCACAAGATCGGTCGCAATGGTCAAGTGCTTGCCATCTCGCATCTCCCACAGGTGATCGCCATCGCCGATTTTCAATTTTTCATTGAAAAAATATCGGATGATGTGTCGACGGTCTCCCGCGTTCGTCTCTTGGAACCGGAGGAGCGGATTCAAGAGATTGCCCGCATGCTGGCGGGTGAGGAATTAACAGAGTCGGCTATCAATCAGGCTCGGGAGCTCTTGCAAAAACATTGATGTTTGTTATAATAGGACAAAATGACTGTTAAGAAGTAGGTATGTATGACAAAAATTGCTGTAGTAACGGATTCATCGGTCACTATTGAAGATGAATTGGTCCAAGAATATGGGATTCAGGTAATCCCCCTATCCGTGATGGTTGACGGGATTCTCTATTCAGATGCGGATTTGAAGGAGGGGGAGTTCTTGAACCTGATGAAAACGAGCAAGAACTTGCCCAAAACCAGTCAGCCACCGGTTGGTGTTTTTGCCGAAGTCTATGGAAAACTGGCTAAGGACTACGATCAGATTTTATCTATCCACATGTCCCACGCCTTGTCTGGAACTGTCGAAGCAGCCCGCCAAGGAGCTAGCTTGTCTGGAGCCCAGGTTGAAGTGGTCGATTCTTCCTTTACAGACCAAGCGCAGAAATTCCAGGTCCTTGCAGCTGCCCGCTTGGCGCGTGAAGGAGCTTCTTTAGAAGATATTTTGGCTGAAATCGACCGTGTGCGGGAAAATACGGAACTCTATATTGGCGTGTCCACCCTGGAAAATCTGGTTAAGGGGGGACGGATTGGCCGTGTCTCCGGCTTGATTTCGTCGCTCCTAAATATCCGCGTTGTCATGGAAATGGTGAACCACGAACTACGTCCCATCGCCAAAGGCCGTGGTGCTAAAACCTTTAAAAAATGGCTAGATGAATTTAAGGCTGGACTGGAAGGCCGAGAAATCGCTGCAATTGGGATTTCCTATGCGGGCAAACCGGATTTTGCGGAAGAGCTAAAAGGCCAACTCCAACCATTTTTAGAGGCGCCGATTTCCGTCTTGGAGACCGGTTCCATCATCCAAACCCATACCGGAGAAGACGCCTGGGCCGTTCTAATTCATTACGCTTAAAGCTGGCTTAAAATCTGAAAGTCAAGGCTGGCGAAACGCTTTTTTTACTTGCTTTTCTCATTTTTTTGAGTTATGATATGTACTGTTAGAAAATTAATGGAGGATTCTTACGAATGGCTAACAAACAAGACTTGATTGCTAAGGTTGCAGAAGCAACAGAATTAACAAAGAAAGATGCAGCAGTTGCAGTTGATGCAGTATTTGCAGCAGTAACTGACTATCTTGCCAACGGTGAAAAAGTTCAATTGATCGGTTTTGGTAACTTTGAAGTTCGTGAGCGTGCAGCCCGCAAAGGTCGTAACCCACAAACTGGTAAAGAAATCACAATCCCTGCATCTAAAGTTCCAGCTTTCAAAGCAGGTAAAGCCCTTAAAGACGCAGTTAAATAAAACAGTCTGGGGATAGACTGTTTTATCCAGTCTGGGGATAGACTGTTTTATCCGATTCTGCTAGCAGAATCGCTTCAACTATTTTATGAGCCTATTGTATCAACCTTTTAGAGGGGTACAATAGGCTTTTTCTTTCGTTTTGGGGCATTTTTGGGGCATGGATTTCGAGAGCGGGTGACGAGAAATCTACAGGCTGATAACTGATACTTAACAAAAATCAAAATCTGAATTATAATAGATATTATGGAATTCACACAAGATCAAATTAATGAATTAAAATCAGATCTCAAAAATAAACAACTTTCTGCTTATCACAACCGTATTCAAGAT
>NZ_JACBXX010000228.1 GCF_013415245.1 Streptococcus danieliae
ATAAAGCAATTCCTATTCTGATGTTTTTTCCACTTATCAGTTTACTAGGAATTGCTTTTTTTTGCACTCTGAATTACAAAAAAAGTTGCATGGAGAGAAAGCTTTCCACACAACTTATTATAGAACCCTCTTTTTCTACTTTTACAAGCAGTCGTTAAGGATTATTCACCTTTTGCTTTTGCAACGATTGCTTCTTGTACAGACTTAGGTACATCTTCGTAGTGGTCAAATACCATCATGAAGGTACCACGTCCTTGTGATGCTGAACGAAGAACAGTTGCATAACCGAACATTTCAGCAAGTGGTACATAAGCACGAACGATTTGGCTGTTACCGTGTGCTTCCATACCGTCAACACGTCCACGACGAGCTGTTACGTGACCCATAACATCACCAAGGTTCTCTTCTGGAACAGTGATTGTTACAAGCATCATTGGTTCAAGAATTGCTGGTTGAGCAGTCTTAGCAGCTTCTTTAAGGGCAAGAGATGCTGCGATCTTGAAGGCAGTTTCAGATGAGTCGACATCGTGGTAAGAACCATCGTAAAGTTTAGCTTTCACGTCTACAAGTGGGTAACCTGCAAGAACACCGTTAGCCATTGACTCAACCAAACCTTTTTCTACGGCTGGTACGAATTCACGTGGAACCACACCACCGACGATTGCGTTTTCGAACTCGAATCCTGCTCCTTCTTCGTTTGGTGTAAATTCAATCCATACATCACCGAATTGACCTTTACCACCAGATTGACGTTTGAAGAATCCACGTGCTTGAGTAGCTGCACGGAAGGTTTCACGGTAAGATACTTGAGGAGCACCTACGTTAGCTTCAACCTTGAATTCACGTTTCATACGGTCAACAAGGACATCCAAGTGCAACTCACCCATACCAGAGATAACTGTTTCACCAGTTTCAACGTTTGTTTCAACGCGGAAAGTTGGATCTTCTTCAGCCAATTTTTGAAGGGCAATACCCATTTTATCTTGGTCAGCTTTTGATTTTGGCTCAACCATCAATTGGATAACTGGCTCAGGAACGTTGATAGACTCAAGAATAACTTTAGCTTTCTCGTCTGTCAATGAGTCACCAGTTGTAGTATCTTTCAAACCAACGGCAGCAGCGATATCACCAGAGTAAACTGTTTCAATCTCTTGACGGCTGTTCGCGTGCATTTGGAGGATACGTCCGATACGCTCACGTTTACCTTTTGAGGTATTCATAACGTAAGAACCTGAGTTCAAGACACCAGAGTAAACACGGAAGAAAGTCAAACGACCAACGAATGGGTCTGTCATGATCTTGAAGGCAAGAGCTGCAAATGGCTCTTCATCAGATGCAGGACGAGTTTCTTCTTCTTCAGTATCTGGGTTAATCCCTTTGATAGCAGGGATATCAAGTGGGCTTGGAAGGTAGTCAAGAACCGCATCCAACATCAATTGAACCCCTTTGTTCTTGAAGGCAGAACCACAAAGAACTGGGTAGAATTCTACGTTGATAGTTGCTGTACGGATAGCTGCTTTCAACTCTTCGTTTGTGATTTCTTCCCCTTCAAGATACTTCATCATCAAGTCTTCGTCAGTTTCTGCAACTGCTTCAACCAATTTTTCACGGTATTCTTGAGCTTGCTCAAGGTATTCAGCTGGGATGTCCTCTTCAAGGATATCTGTACCAAGGTCGTTGGTGTAGATTTCAGCCTTCATCTTGATCAAGTCGATGATTCCACGGAAGTCATCTTCTGCACCGATTGGCAATTGAATTGGGTGTGCGTTTGCTTGCAAACGGTCATGAAGAGTGCTTACTGAGTAAAGGAAGTCCGCACCAATCTTATCCATTTTGTTCGCAAATACGATACGAGGAACACCGTATTCAGTTGCTTGACGCCATACAGTTTCTGTTTGTGGCTCAACACCTGATTGAGAGTCCAATACAGTTACCGCACCATCCAAAACGCGAAGGGAACGTTGTACCTCGATTGTGAAGTCCACGTGTCCTGGGGTATCGATGATGTTAACACGAGTATCTTTCCATTGAGCTGTTGTCGCAGCAGAAGTGATGGTGATTCCACGCTCTTGCTCTTGCTCCATCCAGTCCATTTGTGAAGCCCCTTCGTGGGTTTCACCGATCTTGTGGATTTTACCAGTGTAGTAAAGGATCCGCTCAGTAGTAGTAGTTTTACCAGCATCAACGTGGGCCATGATACCGATATTACGAGTTTTTTCTAATGAAAATTCGCGAGCCATTTGTCTCTCCTATATTTTATTTTTTTATTATTATACCATATTCCAAGAAAAGCAGATAGGTAAGACCCACCCGCTTCTCCTGTATACTGTATTTTCTTCTCCTATTTGATGCAAAAATAGAAAGAAGGATTAAGAATAATAGGCAGGCTAAGCACTGACCAAAAAGAATAATCTCTGTTTGACCAGGTACTTGGTAAAGCCCTGTCTCCTATTCTTACCAGCGGAAGTGTGCGAAGGCACGGTTAGCCTCAGCCATACGGTGAGTATCTTCGCGTTTCTTAACAGCTCCACCAGTGTTGTTAGCTGCATCCATGATTTCTTTTGCAAGACGGTCTTGCATTGTGTGCTCACCACGAGCACGAGCAATTTGTACCAACCAACGAAGACCTAGAGTTGTACGACGCTCTGGACGTACTTCAACTGGGACTTGGTAGTTAGAACCACCGACACGGCGTGCACGTACTTCAAGTACAGGCATGATGTTTTCCAATGCTTGCTCAAATACTTCAAGTGCATCGTTGCCAGTAGCTTCTTTAATTTGATCAAAAGCACCATAAACGATTGATGCCGCTGTACCACGTTTACCGTCCATCATAACACGGTTGATCAAACGTGTTACCAATTTAGAATTGTAAAGTGGATCTGCTAATACTTCGCGCTTAGGCGCTTGGTTTTTACGACTCATTCTCTCTTATCCCCCTTCTTATCCTTTAGGACGTTTAGTACCGTATTTAGAACGACCTTGTTTACGATCATTAACACCGGCTGTATCCAAAGCACCACGGACGATATGGTAACGTACCCCTGGAAGGTCCTTTACACGTCCACCACGGATAAGAACCACACTGTGCTCTTGCAAGTTGTGTCCGATACCTGGGATGTAAGCAGTTACCTCGATCAAGTTGCTCAAACGTACACGAGCAAATTTACGAAGGGCTGAGTTTGGTTTTTTAGGTGTCATGGTACCAACACGAGTAGCAACACCACGTTTTTGTGGTGAGTTTTCACGAGTTGGAACACGTTTCAAGCTGTTGTAACCAACGTTCAAAGCTGGTGATTTAGATTTTTCTACTTTTGATTTACGCGGTTTGCGAACCAATTGGTTAATTGTAGGCATCTACATTCTCCTGTAATTTTTTATTTTTGGATATCAGGCACTGGTGACAGCCCTGAAGCGGTGTACTTTTGCAACATTTGTCAGCACGTCTCTGTACACTTTTGAGAGACCAAAAGTAAAAAGTACCGTCAACTATAATACCAAACCTCCAGGACTCTGTCAAACATTTTTAGGAAAAAAGCAAAAGAAAATCAGCTCCTCTGTTGCCAAAAGCGCTGATTCCTTTTCTCTTATTCCGTAGGTACGGACGGTTCCACAGGAGTTACTGGGACCGTTTCTGTCACAACCGGTTGAGTCGGTTGTTCAATGTATTCTGGTGCTGGTATTACCGGTTGTTCCACGTAGGTCGTTACCTGACTAGAGGCCGGTGTTACAGGTGCGGCCGGCGCTGGTGCAACCGGTGCTCCAGATGAAACAGGTGCAGCTGGTTCAGCAGCGCTCTCCTGAGAGCTTGATGCAGAAGCAGCCGTCAAGGCATCAAAATCCAAACCAAGGGCGTTAGCAACAGCTTTCAAGCGATCTAGAAGTTCATTTTTCTGATCCCCATCTGCTAACGCTTCAACCTTTTCTTTTGCAGCTCGTAGGTTGGCTTCATTCTGCTCTTTTTCGGCTTTTTTAACCGCTTCTTCGGCTTCCTCAAGAGCCTTCTCTTCTTTCGATTGGCTGCTAGAGGAACTGGAAGATTGAGACGGTGCTGTAATCGTTGTTTTGGCCTGCTGACTCCGTTGCATACTGCGGGCCATGACTAGCCCCATCATCAAGACCACCATCAAAAGGGCTAGGATAAAAATTCGCACCCAAATTGAACTTTGGTCAATCCTATCTAAAAACTGCTTCACTCTGTAACCTCATTCATACTTTCTGTAAAAATATTTCCAAGCTCTACGTCGACCTGCATAGCATCTACGTCAATCTTGGTCACCCGCAAGAGGGAACGGTAATCAAAAGCTTCCCGCTTCTCCTGAGCATTATCCGCAAAAACGGCAACTCCAGCCAAACTGGAATCAAATTCATCCAACAGGCTGATCATCCCTCGGATGGTTCCCCCACCCTTGAGGAAGTCGTCCACAATCAAGACGCGACTACCAGCTGGCAGGCTCCGTTTGGATAGGAACATTTTTTCAATCCGAGAGCTGGAACCAGAGGCATAATTGACACTAACCGTAGAGCCCTCTGTAATTTTCAAATCACGACGCACAATCACAAAAGGAACATTCAAGACATTGGCAACTGCATTGGCCAAGGGAACTCCCTTGGTCGCTACCGTCATAACCGCATCAATCGGCTCATCCTGGAAGGTCTTGGCAATAATCCGGCCAATACTCTTTAACAAGATTGGATTGCTCAACAAGTCGGAAAGGTAAATATAGCCACCGGGCAGAATCCGATTGCTTGCAGAGAGTTGCTGCCGCAGCTCTTCCCCGATTTGTAGACTTTCTTCTTGAGAGATAGAGGGTTTGAAGATGACTCCGCCACCGGCACCAGTAATGGTCTCGATATGGCCCACCTCCATCTCCTCAAAGGCCCGTTTGATAATTACGATGTCTTCGGAGATAGAAGACTTAGCCGTTTGATACTTGGAGGCAAATGTATTAAGACCCGTTAATTCATAGGGGTGGTTGATCAGATAATTGGAAATAACCACCATCCGCTCACTTCTTCTTAATTTCATTTTCCCTAACCTGTTTTCTATTTTTTACAATTATATCACACAAATTGAAAAAACGTTCGGCTTTTTTGGAAGTAGCTAGTTATTCAATTGCGGTTTGTAGAAATTTCGATTGTCAAGGGCGAAAATCCGGGCGGTCATTTCTCCGGGTCCGACTTTTTCCAAAGCACTGGTCATCATCATCATACCCGCATCCATATTGTCAATCATGTGGATCATCTCCGCTTCCATAAGCTGGGGACGAACAGGGCTACCATATTCCAAGAGGCCGTGGTGGCTCAACACAACGTGGCGCAGAACAATCACGTCCTCCTTCTCATCGTCAATGCCCAACTCTACCAAAACCTTGGTAATCTCTTCATCAATCAAGGCAATATGGCCAATTAAATTCCCACGAATGGTATATTCTGTCTGGTCAGGACCGCTTAACTCAATGACTTTGGCTAAGTCATGAAGCAAAATGCCTGCAATCATTAAACTCAAATTCAACTGCGGATAAATTTGGGCAATAGCTTGGGCCAGGCGGACCATGGTCGCGGTATGAAAGGCCAAACCGGTTTCAAAGGCATGATGGTTGGTCTTAGCCGCTGGATAGCTATAAAAGGCCTGGTCATGTTTTTGGAAGAGAGCACGGACAACTCGCTGCCAGACTGGATTCTCAATTTGGAAAATCGATTCGGAAATATACTCCCGCAATTGATTCGGGTCAACTGGCGGTTCCTCCTTATAAAGACTCGGGTCTGTTGGCTCCCCAGCTCGAGCCAAACGCATGGCCAACTGGTTGACTTGTGGGGTGTTGTTGTAAACCTCCCGTCGTCCACGCATAAAAACCACGCGCCCAGCTTGAAACTCTTCGACATTTTTCTCTTGGGCATCCCAGAGCTTGCCCTCAATTTCTCCCGTATTGTCTTGGAAGGTAAAGGCCAAATAATTTTTCCCCGCTCGGGTTTGCCGCAAATCTGCTTTTTTAATCAGGTAGAACCCTTCAAAGAGCTCATCCTTTTTCATGTGATTAATCTTCATCCTCTATCTCCTCCGTCCACATCAGTAACTGGTTTAAATCCAGTTCTTCCTGAACTTCAATCTGGCGTAAGCTCCGCTCAATGGCCCGCGTCCGTACACCAATCAACTGTTCCAAACTGCCACTGGCAGTCCGCAATTGCTCCTGGGTTTTGTCCAAGACCCGTCCAAAATTTTGGAATTCCTTTTTGACGGCTGACAGGACCAAACTAATATCCTCTGCATTCTTCTGGAGATGCAGGGTTTTGAAACCAACAGCTAGAGAGTTAAGCAAGGCTGCCAGCGTTGACGGACCTGCTAAAACCACCTTCTCTTCCTTGCGCAGCTGGTCCATGAATTGGGGTTCCCGCACCAGCTCTGCGTAGAGGGCTTCGGTTGATAAAAACAAAATTCCAAAATCCGTTGTCCGTGGCGGTGCCAGGTACTTGTTATGAATATCTCGGGCAAAGCCCCTAACTGCTCGCAACAGGTCCTTACGAGCCACTGCCACCGCATCCTTATCGCCCTCTTCAAAGGCTGCTTCCAAACGGTAGTAGGACTCCAGCGGAAACTTGGCATCAATGGGCAGATAGATTGCTTCCCCAGCCTGGCCGGGAAACTTGATAGCATATTCCACCCGGTTCCGCGATTCAGGCACCAGGGCGAACTCCTTCTCATACTGATGGGGCGCTAAAATATCTTCTAGAATCTGACCCAACTGGATTTCTCCGAGAATCCCCCGGCTCTTACTGCCCGACAGAATCTTGTTAAGATTGCCAACATCCTGGGCAACTGTTCGCATTTCCCCCAAACCCTTATTGACACTTTCCAATTGCTGGGACACGGTTTCAAAAGAAGCCCGCAAACGGCTTTGGAGGGTTGTTTCTAATTTCTCCTCCACCGTTTGGCGCATGGCTTCGAGCCGGGCTTCGTTGGATTCCTGCAAGCGCCGTATGCCCTGCTCGGTCTGCTCACGACTTTGAGACAAACTGCTCCGCACCTCGGCCCGCAAAACTTGCATCTCTTCTTGGATGGCTGCCTGTTGGCTGACCAGACGATCACTCAGCTGGAGTTCCAACTTTCCTTCTCGTAGCTGGGCATCCTTGGCCAATTCTGAAAAACGGAAGTCGAGTTGGTCCGACATCCGGTCCATGTGGTTCTCCCACTCCCGTTTTTCTTCTTCACGTCCTCCCCGCAGCCACTGATAAAGCTGGTAGGCCAAGAAGAGATTGGCTGCTCCCAAAAGAATCAGAATGATTTCCATAACTACTCCCTATCCCGTGAATAGATGATGATCACATAGCCCTTTTCAACCTTCACAGCAATCGGACGGTCAAGGAACTCATTGGATCCATAAATTTTTTTTAAAAAATAATTCGAAGCATTCAGTACATACTTAGCTCCTTCAATCTCAAGCGAGGTTGCTGGTTCTGGCATGAAGGAAATATAGTCATAACCCGGCTCTGGTTCCAGCTGCTGCCAGCCTGGACCTCGGTAAACCACTTGATTTTCCGCATCCACTAGGCGCACTCGCTCCAAAAGCGGAATAAATTCTGATTGGCTGGGCCAGAATAAATTGGCTAAGCTATGGTCCAAACGTCCACCCAAGGCCCCATAGACCACCACATCCCCTTGGGGAAAATGCTCCAGCACAATCCGCAAGGCCACTTCTAAATCGGTATCGTTCTTCTCTGCAGGCAACTCCACCCAGTGCTTGGCAGCTACAAAAATCTGCTCTCGCTGCTCCGCTGTCACGGAATCAAAATCACCAACAGCCCAATCCAAGGGGAGCCCCGCCTCCATCAAGGCCACACAACCGCGATCCACCCCAATCGTCACTTGATCTTCAAGTGGTAAGGAGAGCCCCAAGGGCCCTCCTGCAACAATCATAATCTTAGTCATTCACAGTTAACACTTGACGGAGCTTGTCCATCCCCTCTTCAAGACCACCATTAAACAAGTAGCTACCCGCTACAAAAACATTAGCTCCTGCTTGAGCTACCAGTTCAATGGTCTGATCGTCAATCCCACCATCCACTTCGATGTCGAAGTCCAAGCCCTTGGCCTGACGTAGGTCCGCCAATTGACGAATCTTATCCAGGGTTTCTGGTAGGAAGGCTTGGCCCCCAAAACCAGGATTCACCGTCATCACCAAGACCTGATCTACCAAGCCCAACACATGTTCAATAGCAGCAACCGGGGTTCCAGGATTAATCACAACACTGGCCTTCATCCCCATTTGGCGGATACGCTGCAAGGCTCCATGAATATGCGGTGTCGCTTCCACATGAATGCTGATAATATCAGCGCCGGCACGCGCAAACTCTTCCAAATGATCCTCCGGATTGCTGACCATGAGATGGCAATCAAACACCAATTGGCTATGGCGGCGCAAGCTAGCAACAACACCAGCTCCAAAACTAATGTTGGGAACAAAGTGCCCATCCATAATATCAATATGCACGTATTCGGCTCCACTCGCCTCGATCCGTTTCATATCGGTTTCAAAATTCGCGTAGTCTGCACTAAGAATCGATGGGGCAATATAGAATTTTCTCATTTTTTTCCTCCCTTTTTGTAGGTCACCCGGCGTTGCTCCACTTCACTGAGGAGCTGCAAATAGTTTTCATAACGGAAGGCCGCAATCGCGCCTTCCTCCACGGCTGGCTGGACAGCACAAGCCGGTTCGTGGCGATGGGTACAGGTCCGGAATTTGCAGTCATGGCTGAACCTGCGAATTTCCGGAAAAGCATTATTGAGATCTTCGGCCTGATTGATTTCATAATCAAGCGAAGAAAAGCCTGGGGTATCCGCAATTTTACCACCGAAGACATCGTAAAGGGTTACGGCCCGCGTCGTGTGACGTCCCCGGCCAAGACTCGAGGAAATTTCTCCAGTCTCCAGCTCCAAGTCTGGAGCCAAACGGTTGAGCAAGGTTGACTTGCCAACCCCCGTCTGGCCCATAAAGACGGTCAACTGGTCCTGCAAGAGAGGCTCCAGTTCCTCCAACTGGTAAACCATGGGATAGCTAATACTGGTATAGACTTCCTGGATTGCCAGTAATTCTCCCAAATCTTCCAACAAATCGGTTTTGGTCAAATAGATAATAGGCTTAATCCCCTTGTGTTCCAACAGGACTAAAAAGCGATCCAAGAGATTGAGATTCAAATCCGGTTCCCGGACAGAAACCAGGACCACCGCCTGATCAATATTGACAATCGGAGGCCGAACAAGCTCATTCTTCCGCTCCGAAATGGCTAAAATATAACCCTCTGATTGCTGGTCTGCGGAAAACTCGACCCAGTCTCCGACATAGGGAGTCTGGCCTTTTTTCCGGAAATTTCCCCGGGCCCGGGTCTGGTAGGCCTGCCCGTCTGCTTCCACATAGTAGAAGCCAGCCAAGGCTTTAATAATGCGTCCTTGCAAATTCTTTCTTATCCTTTCTCTGCCTCAAGGGCTCGCGCTAGGCTGGCAAATTCTGCCAAGCCCAGTGTTTCTCCTCTAACGCTTGGTGCAATGCCTGCCACTTCCAAGGAGCGTGTTAGCCAGTCCTTGGTTTCTGGATCCTTGCCAAAATAGGCTTGCAAATTATTCCAGAGGGTCTTACGGCGATGGTGGAAACTGGCCTTGACCAGTTTAAAGTAAAAGTCCTCGTCAGCGACTTCCACGGCCGGTTGAGGGAGGCGTGTCATTTTTAAAATCGCACTATCCACGTTCGGCGCAGGTACAAACACGGTCCGTGGTACGATAAAGGCCACCTTGGCTTCCATATAGTACTGGACGGCGACCGATAGGGAGCCGTAGTCCTTGGTCCCGGGCTGCGCCGAGATGCGATCCGCCACTTCTTTTTGCATCATGACAATAAATTCCGCAAAGGGAATACCACTTTCTAGAAGATGCATCAGAATTGGCGTTGTGATGTAATACGGCAGGTTAGCTACTACCTTAATCGGCAGGTCGGGGTTGCGGAAGCGGCTGATTTGCTCGGCCAAATTGACCTTGAGAATGTCGGCTTGAACCACTTGGACATTGTCAAAAGCGCTCAAGGTTTCCCCCAAAATCGGAATCAGACGTTCATCAATCTCAAAAGCCATGACTTCTGCAGCCTGCTCGGCCAAAAATTCCGTCAGAGCCCCAATTCCTGGACCAATCTCAATCACATTGACTTCGCGACTCAATTCCGCGCTATCTACGATTTTCTGCAAAATATTGGTATCCGTTAAAAAATTCTGGCCAAACGACTTCTTAAAAGTAAAGCCATGGCGTTCCAATACAGCACGTGTTACGCTATAATCTGCAATCCTCATATCTATATCCCATCTGAATCTTTTACTACTATTATACCCTATTCTTGAGCCCAAACCAAACAGAGTTCGGCTGATTCTCTTCTTTCATTAAAAACAAAAAATAACCGTTACCCCAAAAACAGGTAAACGGTCATTTCAAAATCGAATTTATCGGAAATCGTTGCGTCTCACAAAGAGCACCAAGACGATGCAGGCTCCCAAGATGGCGGGGATAAAGGGCAGCCCCCACAAACGAGGACCCCAGCTCCCAAACAGGAGCTGGCCTAGCCAAGACCCAACCCAACCGACCAGGATATTGCCCATACAGCCCATCCGATCTTCACGGTCGGTCAAGGCTGTCGCAATCAGTCCAGTTAAAAAGCCAGTTATCATCGATACAAGCATCGGAACCTCCTAGATAGCCCATTCTCCCTGACGGAAGATTGGCACCCGACTACCATCTGGACGAATACCATCAATGTCCATCTCACCGGAACCAATCATAAAATCTACATGGACATCCGATTGGTTGAGACCAGCTTCCTGGCGTTCCTCGACGGTCATTTCAGTTCCACCCTCCACACTAAAGGCATAGGCAGAGCCGATCGCTAAGTGGTTAGAAGCATTCTCATCAAAGAGCGTGTTGTAGAAGATAATCCCTGATTGTGAAATCGGACTTTGGTGAGGGACCAAGGCCACTTCTCCCAAGGATCTTGCTCCACGGTTCTCAAAGACCAGTTTTTCCAAGGTTTCTTGACCCCGGCTAGCTTCAACCTGGGTAATCTGACCGTCTTGGAAATGGACCTTGATTCCTTCAATGATGGTTCCATTGTAGCTAAGCGGTTTGGTGCTGGTTACATAGCCATCTGCCCGGCGATAGTCTGGTGCCGAGAAAACTTCTTCTGTCGGCATGTTGGCCAAGAAATAATCACCTGCTTCATTCCGACTGCCCGCACTTTCCCAATGATGGTTTTCTGGTAGTCCTAGAACCAAGTCTGTTCCAGGTGCTTGGTAGTGAAGGGCTGTGAATTGTTCCGCATTTAAAATAGCTGCCTTGGATTCCAAGCGTTCCTCATGATCAATCCAAGCTTGGATTGGGTCTGCCTCATAAACCCGACAAGTCTTGAAGATTTGATCCCAAAGCGCTTCTAAAGCTGCTTCCGGAGCTAGATCTGGGAAGACCTTCTCAGCCCAGGCTTGACCAGCAGCCGCAGCCACCAACCAGGAAACCTTATTGGATTGAGTAGCCTCACGTAGTGGAGCTAGGGCCTGACTAGCAGCTTTCACAACCATGGCCATCCGATCTCCCGGAACACCAGCCAGACCGTCTGGATCAATGGAGCGAAGAGCTAAGCGACTAACCCGATTTTCAATTTGATAGTTCATGCGGGTGATCACATAATCCGGAATCTCTGTTAAAAACTTCTCCTCCGCATGGAGCAATTCTTCTTTTTCGATGGCTTGATCAGTCCATTGCACCATTACATGACCGGCACCTTGGGCATAAGCTTCTGCGACTAGCAAGCGAGTGAAGGCAACCTGCTCCACTTCCGCATTAATCAACAGAATTTGCCCTTTTTGCACATTTAAACCGCGCTTGATTAAGAGATGAGCATATTTTTTCAAAAGATTTTCGAAATTTTCCATGTATTTCTCCTTTTCTAATTTTCAATTCTAAAACAATTCGTCAAAGAGACTGAGTTGGTTATCTTCCGGCATATTGCCCAAGATGCCCATTTCATTCATCTTATCAACAAGGGTTGAAGAGAGACCGCCCCGTTTGCGGAGCTCTGTCTTACTGAGGAACTCCCCTTCTTCACGCGCCGCCACCAGCTGCTTAGCAACGTTCTCGCCCAGACCTTCCAAGGCCACAAACGGTGGGATCAACTGGTCCCCATCAATGAGGAACTCGGTCGCCTGGCTGCGGTAAAGATCCAACTTGCCAAACACAAAACCGCGTTCCAACATCTCATTAACCAGCTCGAGAGTTGTATAGAGATCGTTTTCCACATTGGTAGCCTGGTTGTTTTTACGTTTTTCACGAATATCTTCCATCCGTGCCTTAACAGCCTCTAAGCCACCAGACATGGTTTTGAGTTCAAAGGCCTTGGCCCGAATGGAGAAGTAGGCACAGTAATAATAGATGGGATGGTGGACCTTGAAGTAGGCCACCCGGAGGGCCATCATAACATAGGCAGCCGCGTGGGCTTTGGGGAACATGTATTTGATTTTTCCACAGGACTCGATATACCACTCCGGCACATTGTTTTCCTTCATAGCCTCAATGTAACCATTGCGTTCCTCCTCGGAAATTTTCAACCACAGTCCCTTCCGCACACGCTCCATAATGGTAAAGGCCATCTTGGGATCCAGCCCCTTATGCATGAGGTAAACCATGATGTCGTCCCGACAACCGATAACCGTGGATAGGTCAGCAATGCCCTGGCGAATCAAGTCTTGAGCATTGCCCAACCAAACATCCGTTCCATGGGACAAGCCTGATAGCTGCAGCAACTCCGCAAAGGTTGTCGGATGGGTCTCATCCACCATCCCCCGAACAAAGTTGGTTCCAAATTCCGGAATTCCCAACATCCCCGTCGCCGTCCCAATCTGCTCCTCTGTCACACCGAGAATCTCGGTTCCCGAGAAGAGGGCCATCACTCCCGGATCATCAGCTGGGATTTCCTGCGGATCAATGCCCGATAAATCCTGCAACTTCCGAATCATGGTCGGATCATCATGTCCCAAGATATCCAGCTTCAAGACGTTTTCATCAATATCGTGGAAGTTGAAGTGGGTCGTCTGCCATTCCGCCGTCACATCATCTGCCGGATACTGGACAGGCGTGAAATCATAGACATCCATATAGTTGGGAATCACGACAATCCCCCCTGGGTGCTGACCCGTTGTTCGCTTGACCCCTGAAGCTCCCATCGCCAAGCGCTCAATTTCGGCTTCCGAATACATTTTTTGGTAGTCTCGTTCATAACCTTTGACAAAACCAAAAGCGGTCTTATCTGCCACGGTACCAACGGTTCCAGCCCGAAAGGCATATTCCGCTCCAAAGATATCTCGGACATCCAAGTGGGCACTTGGCTGGTCATCCCCTGAGAAGTTCAAGTCGATATCGGGAACCTTATCCCCGTCAAAGCCCAAGAAGGTCTCAAAGGGGATATCTTGTCCATCCTTTTTCAGGAGCTGGCCACAGTTAGGACAGTCCTTGTTGGGCAGGTCAAAACCAGAACCAACCGAACCGTCCGTGATAAATTCACTGTACTGACAGCCTGGACAGTAATAGTGGGGCGATAGAGGATTAACCTCGGTAATCCCAATCATCGTGGCTACAAAAGAAGAGCCGACAGATCCCCGAGAACCAACCAAGTAGCCCCGCTCATTGGACCGTTGCACCAACATTTGCGAGCTCAAGTAGATCACGGCAAAGCCATTTCCCAAGATCGAGGTCAGTTCCTTCTCAATCCGTAAATCGACCAGGTCCGGGAGCGGATTCCCGTACATTTCGAAGGCCTTCTCATAGGTTAGGCGGGCTACCTCTTCCTCTGCCCCTTCAATATAAGGCGTATAAAGATCATCCTTAACAACTTCCACCGCATCAAATTGTCGACTGAAGTTCTGAGTATTGGTCACCACAATCTCATAAGCCAGATCCTGACCTAGAAAGGCAAACTCATCCAACATCTCATTGGTCGTCCGGAAATGAGCCTGGGGTAGGGGAGCCGGCTCCGCCTTCTCCCCATAGCCAATCGGCCGGTTAATCATGGCTCCTTGCCCCAAACTCCGGACAATAATCTCTCGGTAAATGGCATCCTCTGGCTCAAGATAATGGACATTCCCCGTCGCCAACACCGGCTTCCCAGCCCGGCGACCGACCTCAATCAACTGCTTAATCAGGTTTTGAATCTCTTCTTCACTCTGCACCTGCTCCTGGGCCAGCAGCGGTGCATAAAGGGCGGGCGGCATAACTTCAATAAAGTCATACTGGGCCGCTACTTCTACCGCCTTGTCCAGCCCCTTACTAAGCAAGGTCTCAAAGACCTCCCCCTCCTGACAGGCCGACCCCATCAGCAGGCCTTCGCGATAATCTTCCAAAACCGACTTGGGAATCCGGGGCACACCTGAGAAATACTGGGTGTTGGACAGGGAAACCAGTTGAAAAAGATTTTTTAAACCAACCTGGTTTTGGACATACAAGGTCGCATGTTTGACCCGGGCCTTCTGATAAGAAGATGGATTGATAACCTGCTGGTTCAGCTGGTTCAGATTGGTCACCCCAAATTTTTCTGCTACATCCTTGATAAAGATAAACAGGAGCCGACCGGTTGCTTCCGCATCGTAATTGGCCATGTGGTGGTGCTCCAAGACAACCTGAAAGCGCTTAGTCAGAGGCCCCAAACCGTGACGTTTGTATTCCGGATAGAGATTGCGGGCAAATTCCAGCGTATCAATCACAGGCTGGCTAATAAGCGGTAAACCATGCCGCTCATAGTTGACATTCATAAAGCCCACGTCAAAGGTGGCATTATGGGCAACCAAGACAGCATCGCCACAGAAGTCTTGGAACTCCCGCAACACCTGCTCCAACGGTTTTGAACCCCGCACATGGTCATTGGTAATTCCCGTGAGGCTGGTTGTGAAGGCCGACAGGGGATGACCCGGATCGATAAACTCATCAAACTCCGCAATCACATTGCCCTTGTGCATTTTCGAAGCCGCCACCTGAATCAAATCATTATAGACAGCTGACAGTCCCGTGGTCTCCACGTCAAAGACCACATAGGTCGCATCCGACAGGTCTATCTCCTGCTCATTGTAGACAATCGGCACCCGGTCCTCAACCAGATTGGCCTCCATCCCATAAATCAGGCGCAGACCGGCCTTCTTGGCCGCCTTATAGCCATGTGGAAAACTCTGGACATTGCCGTGATCCGTAATAGCCAAGGCCTCATGACCCCAGCGACTCGCTGTCGCCACCAATTCCTCAACCTCTGGCAGGGCATCCATGGTCGACATATTGGTGTGCGCGTGGAATTCCACCCGCTTTTCCCCCTCTGGCATCAAATCCTTGCGGGGATGATGGCTAATCTCCTTGACTTGTTGAACATTCATGGTCAGAGACTGCGTGTATTGATTGAGTTCGACATTCCCCCGGACCCTAAGCCAGGAGTTTTTGCGAATCATATCAAATTTTTTCGCTTCCTCTTCATTTTTGACCCATTTTTGCAAGGCAAAACTGGATGTATAATCCGTCATCTTAAAGGAAATCAAAACACGACCCGTCCGCATAACCCGGTGCTCCAAGGCGAAAACATAACCCTCAAAGGTCAGTCCCCGTTCCTCCCCTTGCACCTCGATCATTGGCGTAATCTTGGACTTATCCAGAACCTCGGTCGATGGGGACCGTTGCCCATACTCAAAAGCCGGTGCAGGCGCCGGAGCTTCCTTGGGAAGGGACTCCTCCAGCGACGCCAAGGACTCCTGAGCCGCCAAAAGTGCTTGCGCCCGCTCCTCTTCAAAGAAAGTGCGCTCCACCTCCGACAAAGACTCCTCCACCTGTAGCTGACAAGCCAACTTGCCCAGACCAAAGTCCTCGAGAGCCTCCTCCAGACAGGGCAGATACTTCTTGGTGAAATGGTCCATATCCAAATTGGCCGCCCCTTTCAGGTAGAGCGTCTGACCCTCCAATACCACCTCGAGAGCTTGAAACAAGGACTTGAACCCCTGACTCGAACAAGGTCCCTCTTCAAAAGCCTCCCGATAGTAGGCCGCAACCAAGTTCGGCTCCAAAACCACTTCACGCGCCCGAATCCGAAAACGAGCCTGATTGCCAGTTTTGGAAAATTCCTCTGTCAACTGCTGCTTGAGAACCCGATAAGCCGCAATTGGCAAAACCTGATCAAAAACAAAGGTGAAGTCCCAAATCCGACTCTTTTCATGTAAGATTACCGAATCCAGCTCCGCCCCTTGAAACAGAGGAGACTGCAAAAACTCCCCCGGCAAAGCTATCTGATTCATTAAAAGCTGAAATGTATTCTCCATGAGCCCCTCCTGTATCCTTCTATTTTAACACAGAGCCCGAAGGAGGACAAAAAAGACCCCGTGAAAAACAAAAATAGCCTCACTTAGAGATACTCCCGACTTTATCACCTAAAAATAGACAAAGACCAGCTAACCCCTTGTGCCCCAAGGGATTTGGCTAGTCTTTTTTCTTATTTGGGTGTTGTATATGGAGCCTTAGCGTAGTTTTTTAGCTCTTCAA
>NZ_JACBXX010000125.1 GCF_013415245.1 Streptococcus danieliae
ATTTGGATGGCACTTATCTCCCATTACGTCGGACTTCTGTAAGTAAAGAGTGTATTCATATTGCCCTTGGAATTACACATCAAGGTTATAAAGAAATCCTTGGATATGAAATATCACCAAATGAAAACAATACAGCCTGGTCTGATTTGCTTGAAAAAATAAAGGCTAACGGTGTTAAACAGGTATCCTTATTTGTGACAGATGGTTTCAAAGGCTTAGATCAAATTATTTATCAAAATTTCCCACTGGCTAAGCAACAGCGCTGTTTAGTGCATATCTCCAGAAACATCGTAAACCGAGTAAAACTAGTCGATCGAAAAGATATCTTAGATGATTTTAAGATGCTTCATAAGTGCGAGAATCGTTCTCATGCACAAGAAATTCTGACAATCTTCATGGAAAAATGGGGTAAACAGTATCCGAAACTGATTCAGAAAATAGCTGATATAGACAATCTTTTAACCTCTTATGATTTTCCTCCTAGCATTCGATCCAGTATCTATTCCACGAATTTGATTGAATCCATGAATAAGCAGATTAAGAGACAAACCAAGAAGCGAGTTGTTTTTCCAAATGAAGAATCTTTAGAACGTTGTCTAGTCGCCTATTTTGAAGAGTACAATTTGAAAAATGAAGACCGCTCACACAGAGGTTTCAGTGCCTGTTGTGACACCTTAGAATCGTTTTATGAATAGTTACTAAGAGCAGTTTCCTTTTTGAGCCTCATTTAGTTTAAGAGAAATTTGGATATGGCGTAAAGGCACGCTTCGCTTAAAGCCTTGACACCAATCCCTATTTCTCTTGTTATCCAACTAGGCTCAAAAAGGAAATCCTTACAATTCCTTGCCCGATTAATACACACTTTCAAACTCTGCTTTGGAGTTTACACAAAATTCTTGACACACCCCTATAGATTCGCCAATGGCTTTTAATTGTACTAATTAGTTATTTTTTGCTACAATGAATTCATGAAAGAATTATTTGAAAAAGAAGCTTTAGATTTAAAAACCATGATTGTGTTTCGAAAGGCTGATCGCTCCATCCGTTGTTTGGAGCAAAAAGCTGCGCGGGACCACAATCTCACTCCTAGCCAGTTCTCGGTCCTTGATACCCTCTATGCCAAGGGGAAAATGCGGATCCAAGATTTAACCGATCGCATGTTAGCGACCTCGGGGAATATGACAGTGATTATTCGGAATATGGAACGAGATGGCCTCATTACCCGCGTTTGCGATCCTTCGGATCGCCGGGCCTTCCTGATTGAATTGACTGCTCTAGGCAGGGAAACGATTGAAGCCATTTATCCAGAGCATGTCGCCTATGTCAAGGAAGCTCTTTCGGTTTTGGACCAACAGGATAAAGAGGATTTAATCCGGATTTTGAAAAAATTTAAAAATTTGAGCTAAATTGTTGCTAATTAGTAATAAATGTTCTATACTAGCACTTGTAAAGAAAAGGAGAACAAGAAATGAAAAATATTCTATTTATCGTCGGATCTCTACGCGAAGGATCGTTTAACAAACAAATGGCTACCGCTGCTGAGCAAGCATTGGCTGGTAAAGCAACTGTTAACTACCTGGACTGGAAAGATGTTCCGGTCTTCTCACAAGATTTAGAAGTTCCAACACCTGCTCCTGTTGCGGCTGTCCGTGAAGCTATCCAAGCTGCAGATGCGATCTGGATCTTCTCACCAGTCTACAACTTCTCAATTCCAGGTTCTGTTAAAAACCTGTTAGACTGGGCTAGCCGTGCCTTGGATCTATCTGATACAACTGGAGCTTCTGCCTTGCAAGACAAGGTTTCAACAGTCTCCCTCGTTGCCAATGGTGGACACGAGCAAGCTGCTGAAGTCTACCGCAACTTGATGCCATTTATCCGTACAAAATTTGTGGACCAAATCACAACTTCACGCGTCAACGACTCAGCTTGGGTCGACGGTGCCTTCGTCCCATCTGAAGAAGTCTTGGCTGACTTGAACAAACAAGCTGAAGCCCTCTTGGAAGCTTTAAACTAAGCGATTACCAATAGCCAAAAAACCTTTGCAGATAATTGCAAAGGTTTTTTGGCTCTATAATAAGTTGTGTGGAAAGTTTGTACTCCACGCAACTTTTTTGTAATTTAGAATGCAAAAAAAGCAATTCCTAGTAAACGGATAAGTGGAAAAACATCAGAATAGGAATTGCTTCCTATGGGCTATAATACTCAAAAGTTGCTCGGAATTCAGGACCTAGGTATCACTTTTAGGGAAGATTGGCTTACTTTATAGTAAAGATAAACGAAATCGCCTTGCCAAAATTATTGGAGGTTCTTTAGATAAACGACCAAGCTATTGCCCCTCTTGTGGACTTACTTGGGAATCCACTAAGGATGTTTATGCCCACGGTACTATTCCTAAAAAGCGGCAGATTCAGCTAACAGAGGTTGATAATCAGCCAGTAGTTATCCGTCGTTTCAAGTGCCGTCCTTGCTTTGTTGTATCTTTTAACTCCATCTCAAAATTTTGGTGGGGTTAAAAGATACGACCAGTATGAGAAAGATTGCTTCAATCTGTAAAACAGGCTATCAAATTGTGTAGGGAGCGTCATTAGAATTAACGAAATATGTAAACAATCTGGCACCGAGGACTCTCCCTCGAGTATTAGCGAAGGAAGAGAGTATAGGCTTGGCCTTATCCGTACCTTATCATAATGGTCTCATTGAGGGGACTAACAATAAAATTAAGCTTCTGAAACGCTCTGCTTTTGGCTATCGGAAACATGAACATCTCTTTGCCAGAACTTACTGGATGCAGACTGCAGCTGTCCACTCTATCTAAAGAGCCCTCCCCTCTAAGGAGGAAAGGGACAGAAGGTTTGAACTAGCTATCAGTGTTTTAGATTTTCACAGTGGAGCTGTTAATGTGACCCTGGCTTCTAGAAATGAAAGAGATGCAAGACCCAGTGGTGTAAAGAATCCAAGCCAGCTGGCTTGGATTCGGGGGGAGTCGGAAAACTTCGGTTTCCGACTAAGGCACGGAACTCGTTAGAGGTCGCTGCCGTCCCCCACCAGAGGTCAAACTACTTCATTACAGTTATTAAAAACTAAAAATTATCAAAATCTATGATTATCAGTTTTCAGGGATTCCACACAAGAGTAAAAGAACCGGTTTTTTGAGTTGTTCTGGGCTCAGGTTCCAAGATCCACTATCCTATCTCGATTCTTTAAAGAAGCCTTGTTCCTGCAGAGCAGCCAGGGTTTCAGCGCGTTTGGCAGGGGAGGTTGCCATTTCCCGACTGACTTTTGTGGTAAAGGCTTCAAGGCGGTTGTTAGAGGAGCGTAGGTCATAGTATTGCTCAATGGCCTGATCATACTCTTTTAGAGCTGCCACCGGATGTTCCAGTTCCTGATAAACATTTTCCATATGGACAATTTCCTTGGGCAGGCGTGGTTTCTTTTCTGGATCTTGGTCTGGCCAGCCTAGGGCCAAGCCGACTGCCGGATAGACATAATCCGGTAGGGCCAGTAACTGGCAGAGGCGTTTGGGGTCATTCAGAATACTGCCTAGATAGACCGTTCCTAAGCCCATACTTTCGGCTGCTACAACCATGTTTTGGGCTGCAATCAGAGCATCTGAAAAGGCGGCTAAAAAGCGTTCTGGACTTCCTTGGACCAGAGTTGGAGCTCCCTGTTCTTGTGCCAGCTTGGTGTTCCGAGCCTGGTCAACCAAGAATACAAAAAGGTGCGGAGCACTCTCAAGGTAGTCCTGCTGGCCAATCTCAGCCAGCTCCTGTTTTAATTGTGGAGCTGTAATCCTCAAAATCGAGTAGGATTGCCGAAAATTACTGGTCGGTGCCTGTTGCGCAACTTCCACTAAAAGATCGACTTCCTCTTTGGTCAGCTCCTGCTTTTTAAATTTGCGAATACTGCGATGGTTTAATTGGGTTTGAATTGTCTCGTTCATAAATCCTCCTAGCTTTCTCGAACAAAAATCCACTCTTTAGTAGCCGATAGCTCAGCCTGATAGGCAAAACCGGCAATCGTCCGCGTCTTCAATTCCTCCAAATCATGAACAGGTTTTTCCGCTAAACTTTGGATAAGCAATCCCCGGCCCTTTTTGGAGATGGTGGAGTGTGTTTTGAGGACGCCACCCTTGTTTTCTTTAAATTGAATACGGATAAAATTCTCTCTGACTTCCTTGGAGAATACCTGCTCAAATTCTGACGAGAGCAGTGAAAGAACGGGATCGCTGCCAATCGCAGCATCAAAATGGGGGCGCCAGAATTGAGTCAGGCTTTGTCCCTCCACTTGAAGAGGGACTTGAAAATCCAGGCGGTGAGGAGCCATGGGGGTTAAAATGGGCACGCAACCATACAAGCTGGAGGTAATCCAAACTTGATTCCAAAAAGGATTGTCGACCTGAGTTCGGTCGATTTGCCGATACATCAGACCATTAAAAAGTTGGAGGGCCGGTTTAGTCTGAGCTTGACCGACTCTCAAAGCTTGAAAATGCTCCTCTTCTTCCCTAGCTTTATCTTCCTTCAATTTGAAAAAAGTCGACCAATTTTCAACTTCTTCCAGGGCCTGGAGCACTGTCTGACCAGCAGGCGACAGAGGTTCTCCTGAAACAAAGGTCCCCTTTAAGTCCAGCTCCTTGGCGGTAGGCAGTAAAATTTTCATCATCTTCCTTTCCAAAGTCAAATCTCCTCCGATGAGTTGGTAGGATTTGACTAGATGCTTCAAGATTTCCTCTAAGGAATGACTCCCATCCAGAGGAAAACTAATCCAATACTTCTTATTCATATGGTAACCCGGGTAGGCAGAACCAGCATCAACCAGGGCCGCAACCTGCTCAGATTTAAGACTTAGAAGCGTCACCGGTCCCTGTTTACGGGCATCGATTTTCTGCCAGTCAACTTCCTGCAACACCCCAAACCAGGTTTGTTTGCTGCCATAGCGAAAAACCGCAGCCTTGGGGAGCTTTTTCCAAAGAAAGGCCAGCTCCCAGCCCCAACGAGCTTTAACTAAATCTAATAAAGACTCAGCCTGAGCCGAAAATAAGCGCTGGGGCTGACTAATTTGACCCTCTATCTGGCTTAGTTTTTCCCAGAGGAGCTTCCGAACCTGGCCCACATAGGCCCCTTTGGCTGAAGGAAGAAAGGCCAGCTGGTAGTCGGCTTCAGCGACCGGATCCCACAAGCGAATACCCATCTCTTGCTGCTCAGAATTCCATTGGAGCTGAAGTTCGAGGTCTAGTTCATCTAAACCTTCTTGATACTGGTAGACCTTTCCTTGCTGGATAAAGCCCGCAGCCTCGAGTCGCTCTGTAACTATCGGATTTTGAAAAAAGTTTCTCCGCCAATCCATTAGCCAACAATCCTCGTTCCATGAAGTTGTGTCACACCAAAACGGTGGGCGATTTGGTCACGGTTATCCAGGGTTATCCCACCCCCTAGAATGATGTCAATTTTACCCGCTGCGCGTGCGATGATTTGGTCCAGGTACTCCGCATAGGCATATAGCTCCTGCTCCAGCGGACCACCGTGGGTCAGGATTCGCTGAAAACCAGCTTGGGCTAACCAATCCAGAGCTTCCAAACGCTGCTCCCAAGGAATCTGGTCAAAGGCCATATGAAAAACAGCCTCCCCATCCCCAACTGCTGCCAGCAGTCTTTGCAGACTGTCTTGGTCCAAACTCCCATCTTTCAGTAAGGCTCCAAAAACAAAGGAAGAAACACCCATTTCCTTGGCTTCTTGAATCTGGGCCACCATCAGCTCCACCTCCGCCACACTATAAACAAAGTTTCCAGCTCTGGGACGAATCATTAGAACCACCGGTAGTCCCGAGGTCACAACCTCTTGAATTACGGTCAGACTTGGTGTCAGACCACCAACAGACAGGTCACGACAAAGTTCCACACGTTCCGCACCAGCTGCTAGAGCCAGAGGTAGAGCCTCTAGATTTTCTGTACAAAATTCGTATAACATCCCTTCCTCCCCAGATTTTCTTCTCGTCTTATTATACAAGTTCTCCAATCACTTGTGTAGTCTCTTTCTCGGATTGACGGCGACTGGTTCTTTTCCTAAAAAATCATTGACTTTCAAGCTCTCAGGATTTATAATGTAAGCGGATACAAATTGAAAGGGAATTCTTATGAATCAAAAATCGAAAAAATGGATCGCTATTCTTCTTATTTTTGCAGCCAGTGCTGCCCTCCCTGATATACGAACCTTCTTAATCCTCGCCGGATTAATAGGCGGACTTTATTTTGCTTTTTGGAAAAAAACACCCCAACTTCGCAATCGCGCA
Source organism: Streptococcus danieliae (assembly GCF_013415245.1). Taxonomy (GTDB): domain Bacteria; phylum Bacillota; class Bacilli; order Lactobacillales; family Streptococcaceae; genus Streptococcus; species Streptococcus danieliae_A. The sequence goes on from NZ_JACBXX010000125.1 coordinate 6,286, forward strand.
CTCGGACTTGCAAGCATCGGTATCCTGGCTGGATTGGTGGCTCCAAGCGAACAGACCTCTCAAACCAACCAGGTCCAGCAGGAACTAACCGCAACTCAGACACAACTAAACGAAACCAAACAAGAACTCCAAAAGGCTAAGGCTGAAGCTGACAAGGCCAAGGCTGAGCTCAAAAAAGAAACGGACAAAAATCAGAAAAAGGAACAGGCTGAGAAAAAGAAAAGCGAACAGGAAAAAGCTGAACAAGAAAAGGCCAAAAAAGAACAAGCTGAAAAACAGAAGGCTGAAGAAGAACAAAAACGAAAAGCCGAGGAAGAACAAAGAGCCCAGGAAGCTGAACAAGTTCGGAGCCAAGCCGATCAAGCTGTCCAAGTCCTAGAACAAAATCAGGTTCCCGAAAACATTGGTCAAGCCCAAGCTGCCGTCGATGCTGTTGGCGATCCCCAGCAAAAGGCCGATTTCCAACATCGGATCGAACTAGTCCGAGGAGCCATCCAGGCCCGTCAGGAAGAAGCCAACCGACTCGCCCAAGAACAACAGCAGGCTCAGCAACAAGCCCAAGCCGCCCAAACAGCACAATACTTCCCTAACTGTAGTGCCGCCAGAGCAGCTGGTGCCGCTCCAGTTTACCGTGGAAACCCAGGTTACGGTTCACACCTGGACCGTGATGGTGACGGAATCGGTTGTGAGCGCTAAGCGCAAACTAAGAAACCCAGATCATTAGACCTGGGTTTCTGTGCTTATTTTTCTTTGTTTCGGATACGATTTTCCCAATAAGGGACCTCTTCAATCCCCAATTCAAATGGATTGAAGTCAGGATTTTTCCCTTCCTTCTTTTGTTGTTCGTAATCTTTCAAGAGTTTAAAGGCTAACGGAGAGAGGAAGAGGATGGCTGTTACATTGAGCCACACTGTGATTCCACTCGCAATTTCCCCCATGGTCCAAGCCATTTGGCTAGAAGCCACACCGGAGTAAATCAGCATACCAACCATCAAGACTTGCATCACTCGTAAAGCCAGGGTCAATTTATCTCCCTTCAACAAGTAACGTAAATTGGTTTCAGCAATGTAGTAGTAACTCATCAGCGTTGTAAAGGCAAAGAAGACCAAGGCAAAGGCCACGAAGATTGGACCAAAAGAACCTAGAACAGTCGACAGTGCAGTCTGTGTATACAAGGCACCCGCACTATCCGCATTCGTATTGGCCAAATGGGCTACAACCGGAGTTTGATTGGCATCAAAAACATTGTAAGAATTGGTTAGTAAGATAACCAAGGCAGTCCCTGTACAGACAAAAAGAGTATCAATGTAAACCGAGAAGGCCTGAACCAAACCTTGTTTCACTGGATGTGAGATTTGGGCAGAGGCGGCAGCCGCTACTTGGGAACCTTGCCCAGCTTCATTCGAATAGACTCCCCGTTTGACACCATAAGAAATGGCTGCACCGACAAGACCACCAAAAACTGCTTCCATCCCAAAGGCTGATTTAAAAATCAATTGGAAAACAGGGATTACCTGGTTCCAATTGGCAATCACGATGACAAACACCATCAGCAGGTAAACTCCCGCCATAAAAGGAACAATAATCTCGGCAATTTTGGCAATCCGTTGAATCCCTCCTAAGACAATCAATAAGAGCGCTCCAACTACGAGCAGGGTTGACACAAGAGGCGGTACACTCAAGGCATTGTGCATGGCGACACTAATTCCATTCACCTGAATCCCAGACATCAAGAATGCAAATGAAAAGGCTAAAATGAGAGCCATTCCCAGTGCCAGTTTTTTCAACTTGAGTCCTTTTTCAATATAATAGGCTGGCCCCCCATAAAACTGACCATTCACTTCTTCTTTATAGACCTGACCAAGAGTCGTCTCTACAAAGGCCGAGCCAGCTCCAACAAAGGCAATCACCCACATCCAGAACACGGCTCCTGGACCACCAAAGGCAATAGCTGAGGCAACCCCTGTAATATTTCCGGTTCCGACACGGCCAGAAAGGGCTACCGACAAGGCTTGGAAGGACGAAATTCCTTGGCTCTCCTCAGGTTTCTCAAACATCACTCGCAACATTTCTGGTATCATACGAATCTGAACAAACTTTGTTCGAATCGTAAAATATAAGCCTGCTCCGATTAAGAAGGCCAAGAGGACCGGACTCCAAATCCAATCCGAGAGGGTTTTAACAATATACATCTATCAATAATCCTTTCTAAGCTGCTCCAAGGTCTCCTCAAAAATTTCCGGAAGCGGAGCTTTAAATACCATGGTCTCATCTGTGCTGGGGTGGGTAAAACCAAGTTGAGCCGCATGGAGAAATTGACCCCGACCCTTCAAGGTCTTTTTGGGACCATAAAGTGGGTCCCCTGCCAGCGGATGGCCGATGTAGGCCATATGAACGCGAATCTGATGCGTCCGACCAGTTTCTAGCTGCAATTCCACCAGACTATAATCCCCAAAACGCTCCAAGACGGTAAAACGGGTGAGGGCAGGCTTTCCATTTGCCTGAACAGCCTGTTTCTTGCGATCCTTGTCACTCCGACCGATTGGTGCTTCAATCACCCCTTTATCACTTGGTAAATTGCCATGCACTAAAGCCAGGTATTTCCGCAATGATTTTTTTTCTTTTAACTCTTGAGCTAATTTTTCATGGGCCTGATCATTTTTGGCAATCATCAATAAACCGGAGGTATCCTTATCAATCCGATGGACAATCCCCGGACGCAGAACACCGTTGATCCCCGACAAATCCTTGACATGAAACAATAGAGCATTGACTAGAGTTCCACTCGGATGACCAGGGCTAGGATGGACTACCATCCCCTGGGCCTTATTGACTACGGCCACATCTTGGTCTTGGTAGACCAGCTCCAGCGGCAAATCCTCAGCCTGAATATCCAAAACTTCCGGTTCCGGAAGCTGGTAGGAAATGATATCCCCTTCCACGACCGTATACCGCGGCTTTTTAGCCAGACCATTGACTCGAACGAGGCCCGCCTTGATTTGCTCATTGGCTAGGCTTCTAGAAAGTTCCGTGTTGTCAGCCAACACCTTGTCCAAGCGCTCTCCGCCTGTTTTTACCTTAAACTCCATCCTCATCCTCCCTTAAGAGATCCAAAATTAAAATAACAACTCCAACTGTTAAATAAGAATCGGCCAAGTTAAAAACGGCGAAGTCAATAAAGGTGAGCTGGAACATGTCCACCACAAAGCCCTGACTGGCACGGTCAATGAAGTTTCCAATGCCCCCAGCCATAATCAAGGCCAGGCCGACCTGACGTTCCCATTGACTGGACTTGGCCTTAATAAAGTAATAACCAGCTACTACCATGGCTAGGAAGGTTGTTAGAAAGAAAAACCAAACCTGTCCCTGGAGGATTGAGAAGGCAGCCCCCCTGTTTTGGAGATAGGTCAAATCCATAATGCCCGGCCAAAAGGTCAGCTGCTCGCCTAGCGCAATGTGGTCCACCACCCAAGACTTAAGAAGTTGATCTCCCAAAATCAAGGCTAAACCAAGTACCAACAGTATCATTTTTCTAGACATAACCAATCTCCTCTGCTGCTTCGACAAGCAATTCCAAAAAATCTTGGGCAATCGCTGAAAGCTCACTACCAGCTCGAAAGGCACAAACCATCGTATTCTTACGCCCCTCCTTGACCGGTAAGGCTACAATCCCTGGACTAACCTCCTGATCTAAAAAGCCCGATCCCGTCGCATAGCCATGCGTCCGCTTTAAAAGACCATTCAAGGTTGCCCGATCCGTCACCTCATACAGAACAGGACTAATCGAGGTATCGAAAAAGTTCTCCGAATAATAGAGGTACTCATCCTTCTCCTGGGTAAAACGAACGGTCGGGTAAATCTCCAAGTCGGACATGGAAATTTCTCCCTTCTCCACCAAGGGATGAGTCTCTGCTAGATAAATGTGGGTTGGAAATGAAAATAAGGTTTGTATTTCCAAATCCATTTGCTGCAACTTTTGCTGAATCCCCTTTTCATTCTGACTATTTAAATAAAACAGGCCAATCTCACTGTGCCCCTTATAGACCTCATCCAAAATCTGCAAGGTCGTTGATTCAAACAGCCGAAAATCCTTGTGCTCTGGCCACAGCTTAGCCAACTTGGTTAAAATATCTGGCAAAAAATCATAGTGCTGACCAGCAACAGAAAATTCACTAGACTCCTCCGTCGACTGGTACTGATTTTCTAAAACATCAAACTCCTGAACCAGACTCTTAGCCTTCTCATAAAAAGGCATTCCCCTCTGGGTTACGAAGGTTCCTGAATTGGTCCGGTTGAAAATCTTAAAGCCCAGCTCCTGCTCCAAATCCCTGATCGACATGGACAAACTCGGCTGACTGATGTAGAGCTTCTCCGCCGCCTCTCGAAAAGTACCACTATTGGCTAAAGCCACTACATTCCGCAATTGTTGAATATTCATCTATCTACCCATTTCAAAAAACTTCATTCTATTGTATCCTAATTAGACTGAAATTTCTAGCTCTACTGACGAAAAGGAGAATGGAATTCCTCGTTAAAACCAAAATGCTCACACCATTTCAGCAGGAATTCTATCTCTAAATGAATATTGCCTCCAAAAACCTCCCTTAAAGGCTTACAAGAGCACTTCTAAAAACAGATTAAATTTTGTATCTTCAAAAAATAAAGGGAAGATTCGGCAAATTTTCAGACAATCTTTCTCTCATTAAGCGACTTATTTGAGATTTTCTCCCTTTTACCAGAAAAAATCTGATTTTGATTTTCTTTGAGTAGAAATTCGAACACTTGAGCTTTATTTGTCCAAAAAGATAATTTTTCTCATAAAAAGAAGAAAAGCATTGGATGATTGGAATCCCCTTTCCTCTAGTTTGTTAAGAGCAAAAATCAAATACTCTTTCTATTTTGAATTCACAGGTTATTAGTTTGGCCTTGCCTAAGCTTTTCTTATACCTGCGTCTCACTATCTGATTTGTATTCAAAATTGTTTTACTATCAGATTGGACGTAATGTCATTGGTCTTCTCTTTTGATAGATAACAATTCTTCTTTACTGGTTAAAAACGCTTCTAGCTCTTTTTGAAGGTCTACATCTAGCCGTAGAGAGAGCTCTAACAACCACCATACATTCTCAGCCAATTTTGCTTCCAGTTGATAAGGCGTTTCATCGTAATAACGTCCTATCCGTGTCATAATCAGACGATTCAAATTCCCTATATCGTTGGATAATGCTAGCAGATCTTCCTCAACTGACCATTCAGAGCCATGATGTTCTCTTTCCAATACATGATAGGCTTGCCGAATAGCATGGCTACGCTGTATAATTTCTTCTAATGACATTTAAATCTCCTATTCCTATACATTGTTCTTTATGGGTAGTTAAACAAATAAGGCTCTCCGAAAACCTCGGAAAGCCTTATTTTCTGGGTGTTTAGAATACCTCTTTGTTAGGTCACAAAGAGGTGATAAAAAGGTTCCCCGAACCTTTTTATTTAGCGATTGGGTAAACAGAAACTTGTTTTAAATAACTATAGAAATCTATTCTGAAATAGCACTTATCTTCCTATTAAATAGGCAATCTGAGATACAAAAATATCAATAAAATCTCAATAGTTGATAAATATGGGTACCAAAGTGGGTACCAAAAAAGGCCCCCGGATCACTCCGAGGGCTACTTTCATATCACTATTTCTTAAGACCAGCGATGAGCTTATTCACTGTCTCATCGTCTAACTTATCCACATTTGACTTAGTTTGGAAATTATCAAAGGTTTTCTGTGACACCTGGATATGCGGAACACCTTGGTTCCAGAAATTCTCCGGATCCTTAGCATCTAGTAGGGCATAGAAGACTCCCCCTGTCATCAAAGCGATTCCTCGTTCTTTAGCTGAAATTGTAAACATAGCTGCTCCTCCATTCTTTTCTACTTTTGTTTCTCGAGTCTTCCCACTGGCTACTTCTTGAGCCATGCGAATTAGCTTATCAATATCAATTCCACCTGGACAAGCCGTTGCAACGACTTCCCTATGCATGATGATATGCAGTCGATCAATTGGAATACTATAACGGCGACAAATATCTGCAATCAATTTCGCTGAATTCTTGTAGGTCTCCTCTGCAATCTGCCAGCCCGGTGCTCCAGTTGAATTAAGGTGCTCGATGCCGATTGAACGAGCATTCATCTCCGCATTCCCTGCATGCCAGGCTGGGAAATTCTCACCTACACATCCCCAAATTTTGTCAGGAGTAACTTGATAATGAGCTGATGTTTCATTCCCGCTAGAGACATACCAAGTGCGACGTGCATTCTCATCGCTGGTTCCTGCATTGTGATGAATCACAATCCTGTCAATCTTGGCCCGAGTGCCTCCAGCGTACATGAGATTCGGGTCAATATCGGTAATGAGACCGCTGAATAAGTCCTCGCCTACTTTTTTCGGTTCCACAATAGCTTTTCCTTCCTTTTGTTTTTGGTTGGAATACGGTAATCTGAACCAGCCTGTAACGTTACTATAATCACGGTAGTTCTTGCGGGTATAGCCACCGCCACCAATTTCTAGCTGGTCATTAATCCCGTTTCCGTTATCATCTCGGTAGCCGTCGATATTCTGCTCAATTGTATGCATGCCATTCACATCGGCAGATACAACCACTCCGATATGCCCCCACGGGTGAGGATCATTCATGACAAAGAAATCTCCCGGCTCAGGCAAAAGATATGGATCGTTTGGATTGTTGTAAATTACAATCAAGCCCATTTCTTTAGCTTTTCGCAAGCCGTCAACGGCATTGACATAGGCGAGATTCTTTTTACCGTCGGTAAAATACTGCACAATACTATCAATCAAGGCCACACATTGACCACCGTAGGGATTGGTAGGGACTGTAACCTTCTTCCCTACCAAACTGTTGGTATAATTAACCACGTCCATTGCTGTTACCATTTTGCCCCTCCTTTCGATAATAGTCTAAAGTTGATACACCAACGACCGTCCCCAAAAATGCGGAAACGGCCGTCAGAATGTTGTTCAACGTTGATAAATCATAACCCAGCTCCCCACCGATGACGAAAATCAAGGTGTTTAGAGCTGGGAGAAAAATAAGCACCAGCCATTTGATGGCCTGGTACCAATCGTCATTTAGTTTCATGATCCTCCTCTTTCAAAGGTAATTCCGAAAATTCATGATAGAGCGATTCAATCTCACCATTACCACCCAAGTTCTTGTAAGATTCAAACAACTTAGCCATAGCTAGCTTACGGTCTAAGGTCGTATAACCTCGCATAATATCCGCTTTCATGTCATGAGCCAAGCGATAACTATGCAAGGTCTTCAGGCCACTCGAGTTTTTCAGAGCAGACTCCTGTATCTCTGAAACTCCCGACTTAACCTCTGCCAAATCTTCCATGATTTGGTTATTTTTATGACTATTAGCCCGAAGCTCTGAAATGATTTTGTGACCAACACCTAAAAGGGCTCCGACTACCGTCAAGAGCCCTGTAACTTCTCCCCAATTCAATGCTGATCCTCCTCACTTTCTAAGTAAAACGTTATTACTATCAGTCGCATAGCCGATGAAGTCACCATCCGTCACAACTGCCAACCTGCCACCTACAAGTCCGATTTTCTGACCTGCAGATAGAGCGGAGAGACCTGTATCTTCCTTAGCAATGTAACCTCGGTACTTGATAACTCCGGTCGCTCCTGGTGCAATCGTATCAAGTGCTACACCATAGAAAAGCCAAGGCTCGCTTGGCCCTAAAGGTTGCACTGTATTTCCAGAAAGCTTGACTGGTGTTCCAATGATGATTTCGGATTGGCCAGAATTCCGAAGCACACGCACCTCATCTCCAAACTCGACCCTTTCCTTTCGTCCGGCCGAATTCACATTGATATAAGGAACGATGGTATTTCCGCCTCCGCTCACTTTGAAGTGGTTTCCTACACGAGAACCAGCTCGCTCTTCAAGTAGGTGTATCGCTTTGTCAATGTTACAGTTTTCAATTGTGACCTTTGATTGTTTGGTATTAGATCCATGAGAGCCGAAACGGATCGCCACATCACTGCCAGAAATAAATTGACAGGTTTTTATTTTGATGGTATTTCCATCTTGGTTTTCATTGTCATGCATAGAAAACGGAATAGTCGCTGATTTGAAAGTGCAGTTTTCAAACAGGTAATTACCATTGGAACCAGTCCCTGCAGCGTAGGCTTGCGTAGACTGCCAAACTCCAGCTTTATTCCCTTTATGTTCCAAATAACAATCAATATATCTCACGTCATTGCCATGATAAGAATTATTGGTCTCATCATGGATGGCGTAGCGTGTATTTCTAACATACATTTTGAGATTTCTAATTGTATTATGCTTCCACACATTCAGTAAGCTAATTCGCTTAGCTGAGTTTACCGTTGTTTTATCGTCAGGTACTTCCAGGTACAGCCTCACATCACCGACACCGATGATATTTACATAATCTGGTACTACGATTCCGAGACGCTCCGAGTTTGTCCGCTCTACGGTTTGTAGCCATTGATCCCCTCCAAGCTCTTCTAAGATATTGTACTCTCCAGAATGGATGTAAATGTTGAAAGGCTTATTCGGAGTCCCTTCTCCTAAAGAATTAATTGCTGCAACTAAACTAACAAAATCTCCGCTACCATCTTTTTTAACAGTAAAATCAGTTTTATTTTCTTTGGGAACAAAAGGAACATCTGTCTCGAGAGCTAAAGCCCCATAGTCAAGACTAGGCAACATAGTCGCTTTAGATAGGCCGCCAGAGATTAGTTTTGAGGATTCGTCCGCAAGACGTCTGGTGACCAACAAATATCCATCTTGAGAAGGGGTGAAATCTTCTGAAACTAGCCTATCAGAAGTCGCAAATTTTTTAACCAACTGATCATCTGTCGACATGAAATAGGTGAAGAATCCCCGGACTTTATGGAGTCCATAAGTTTCTCCAGACTTGAGAAAAACTGGAGGATAGACACCCCATGACGCGCTTGTTGCAGTTCCCTGCTTATTTCCTGTGTAATAGACATCTCTAGTGATTGCCGACTCATCTAGCAGTTGCTTAATAATTCGGATAAAACTCAAATCTTCGGCGTCTACTTCCAACTCCAATTTAGGAATTTTAATAGAAATATAGCCTCTGTGGATTTTATTCAAATCAACTCCAGAAGACCGCAGTTGATACAAGCTTTCACTAAATACTTGAGGAGTTTTGCCCGCTGGAGCTGTAATATACAGCAAGCCATCTTCCGAAGGAGTGAAATCCGTTGTAACAACTCCTTCTTTTTCCGAAAACTTTCGAATCATGCGTTTCCCATCTAGGGACACATAGTAAGAAAATACCCCTCGAATATCTTTTAAATAGTAAGTCTTATTAGCTAACAATCGCAGAGCTGGATAAGATTTTGTACTAGTATCAGGATAGTCACTCATCTTAGTACCAGCCCATGAATGAACCTTACCTTGAAATGCAGAATCTAAATCAAGCATTTGTTTGATACCGGATGTAAAGTCGACATTATCAGCGCTCACCTCATCCTTATCAAGCCCCTGTGCTTTGTAGAGACCTCCATCTTGCCACTGACGAGCAGAGTTAGACCAAAAATACCAATGACCGTTACCCTTAGCTACAACAATTCCCTGATCTCCGTTCGGATAAGCAGCTTGGATTGCTGGTAAATCTTGTAAAACTGCAATAGGACCTCCTCCTGTCATATTTTCAAGTTGTTCTTTAACCCACTCAATCGGAGCTTTATCCCTAAGATTAGCTGCCATTGAATCAAGACGATCAGGGAGAAGGTCAAAATCCCCTCGAGACTTAGCGACCTCTAAGTTCGCATTTCCTTCTTTCATAGCCTCAAGCCAAGTTCGCTCAAACAACTGAGCAATAATTTCCCTGACGTCTGAACCTTTGCCCTTTGTCCGTATCCATTCGGTTAAGTCTCTGATTTGGTGTAGGACCGTAGGATCTACATCTTCAAAATCTATATAGAATTTGTTACGATTGCTGGCTTCATCAGCCTGCCTCGTCAGACTCTTAAAATCATAGCCCATTTTCACTTCCTCCTTGCGTTGCTTTTAGTGTTTCGATAGCCTGGACAATTTCCGCAATCTTCATATCAAAGCTCTGTTTCTTACTTTCCGCAATCTGCTTCTGGGCGGTCAGACTCGTAATCAAGTCTGCATGTTCTTTTAAATTTAGTTGAGCAATTTGAGCGGTTAAAGATTGAATTTCTTGTGCAAAGCTATCAGAGTTCACTTGGTATTGAGATAATTCTGATTGTAAAACAAGCATCTGGCTATCGTACTTTGCTTGAGCTTCTAACTTAGCATTCGCAGCAGCCTGATCTGCCATGACCTTCTCCATTGATTTTGTCGCCTCTTGCTGTTGTAGTTGAAATCTCGATAGGGTCATACTGTCTGCCCCTACTGTCAAATCAACTGATTCTGGCTGAGTAACATCAATCACTTTTTTGATAATTTGTAGCCGCTCCATTCCCGAAAGAGGGGCATTATCTATAGGATGGCTGTTGCCAACCTTGAATTTCTCAAAGGTATGGTCAATCAAGTAGAGTTCAACCACCGAGACTGACCAAGCAGAGATGGCTATCTTCTGACTAGCCATATACTGCTGACCACGTTGTAACAGGATTCTGGCATCATTAATTTCCGTCCAATCAACAGGCTTCTGGATAATCCCAAACTGTCTGACTAGCTCAAGATCCTCAATATAGGCCCTTCCACCATTAACATCATTGATAGTGACACGTTCACGAACAACATACTGACCAGTCTCCTCATCTCGGTCCTCAGTTTCTAAATCGGCTCCCAAAGGAACAAGGCGGGTAATTAGATTACTCAGGTCAAGCTCTCTGCGTGCTGTCTCTATGTTGGTCCCAAGTTGAATAGGACTGGACATATCCTGCCCCACCTCTTGAAGATAGTCCAAATACATTCCATCTTCTTCCAATCGCAATTGGATATAACCTCCCATACGACCGACCAGGTAAGTTTTGATAGTCTCAAAAGTAGTGTCGTAACCGATGTAGCGGTGAGGTACATCCGACTGATTCGGAACAGTCACTAGGCCTACTTTAAAACGTTTATGAGATTCTACTTGACGATTATGAACCTCGATAATCCTTCTGAAATAATCCTCTACACCCTGATTAGGCACACGTTGAAACATTTGAGTAGAGTCTTGCAAATAGCCCAGCACCGACTCACAAACAAAAGTCTTAGCAAAGAGACCTGAGGAGTCCATGCCTGCATCTGGTTTCAGAACTCGGCCAAAAAATTCCACTTCTTTGTCGTACTTATTGATAATTTTAACCAGCCCTGTTATTGGTTCGATACTGTTGTAAAGCGGATGGTTATACGTTAGTTCAAATTCAAAAGTAGCAATATCTGACAGTGACTGTTCCAATCGACCGGCAGAAACTTTGTCACCGTCTAACTGAGTCTCGTGAAGCAGCATACCTTGTTTATCCTCATAGCTTTTATAGTAAAGAACCCTATATCCAAGCTCGGTCATCCCATAACCTCCTTCTGATAATGAAATTGAATAGTCCCAGTCCCTTCTACATATACTTCATTGACTCCTGGGCGGAGTGATAAGTAATAATCTTGCTTACTGCCTTTTTCGAAGATTTTTGGGGATTCATCGTTGACCTTAACAGAAAACTGACTATCCACAATAACCTTCGGTCTTACAGAGACTGATCCAGCATTGTAGAGTGGGAAAGTCAAAAATCCTTTGACCTTGTACTTGGTATAGTTAGCTACGTCTTCATCAAATTCGAAATCATCCCACAAATCATCAAAATAGTTAGTGTGGCTAATCATGTAAGGGTAACAATCAAAAACAATAGTTACAGTTAGCTGATTAAACCGCTCACCGTTTTCTACATCAACAGACTTGCACTTACCTAACCAGTAATAGTTAGAATCGTGGGTATCATAAAGTTTGTTCCGAGGATGAACCATCAGCTTTTGTTTGATAGTACGTTCTACAATTTTTCTCTGATTGTAAGGAGTATTAAAGAGTTTAAAAACGTACTCAATTTCACGGTTTTCAAAAACCCGTGACCCCAATAAAGCAGAAAAATCAAGAACCCCCTGCCTAAACGGGAGGTTCTTGAGAATTTCTTTTTCATCCGGTGTCGGGGCATTGCGTTCAATCAGATAAAGCTTTTCATTTTTAGAGTTGAAACCCATAAATTGGATATACTCCTTGATTTCTAGCTCATCCATGATGTTCTACTCCTTAACTGTGTATTTTCTCCAAGGTTTCTGTCAACCTTACGGCTAATAAGCTTACCGTCCAGATAAGTATTACCGTTTCTTCTTACTTCATCAATCAATTCATCAAATTTCTTAATCAATCGCTGCTGACTCGCTACATTGTCAATACTGTGCTGAACACTCTGAGGATTATGCGACACTGTCACACTGTTCATCAAATTTGCTGCCATATCTGGAACAGCAAATGAGCTATCTAATCCATCTTCCACCAATTGTGATAATTGTCTTGCCATGCCTGAAACGTTGTCCTTCACTTCTTGCCATCCCGAGCTGATACCTCGATTGAGACCGTACATAATAGCCAAACCATTATCAATCAAGAGGCGCTTATCGTAAGAAACAGGCCCTTTATGGTCCTTAATCCACTGAGCCATACTTGAGACACTAGCAGTGATTTGTGCCCAACCTGCATCAATCCCTCGTTTCAAACCTGCCATCAAGCTTACACCATTGGAATACAAGTCAACACCAGAACCAATATTTCTCAGTGAGCTGTTAGCACTAGTAACAAAACTCTGAGTGGTTGAAACCAACTGCTGCCCTGCCGATCTCCATGCTGCCACCATTTGAGTACCACCATTTCGAACAGATGAAACAATGGAAGTCATACCATTCTGAATAATGGATTTCATTTGACTCATTGTAGATTGAGTTATCGTTACCATCTGAGTCCCTGCAATTCTAATTGCAGTTGTCATTTGAGTACCACCATTTCGGACTGCTTGGGCACTTGCTATCATTCCATTTAATACGGCTAGTTTTATCTGGTTCATACTCAATTGCATGGCAACCAGCATTTGCGTACCTGCCATTTGTACAGCTACTACCATTTGCGTACCTGAACTTCTAATCGCAGCTGTTGCTCCTGACATAGATGACGTGATACCAGCGCCCAAAGTTGATACTTGAGCCAGTGCTTGGCTGGATGCTGAACCCAGCCTTTGTAAAGCATTCCCTGCGGAACTAGCCTGGGAGTTGAAAGCTGATAAACCTGCTCCTGCCACCATTGCAGCTGGAGCGATCGTCATGAGAATAGTAGCAAACTGTGTAATAGATGAGCTAACCGACATCAGCCCTGTTGCTGAATTTCGAACGCTAGTGGCAAAGACCGTCATAGCTGTCCCAGCCATAGTCAGTTGAGAAGGCAAGGTACCAAGACTTGTTGTCAATAGATTCAGGGCTGTCGGCAACATTTGGATAGCTAGACTAGCAGCTTGAGCTGAAGTTGCCATTAGTTGCATACCGATTCCTGCTGCTTGAAGACCTGGACCAGCCGAACCAATGCCTGAAGCTACAATAGCTGCTAAACCACCAGCTACTGCTGCAAGTGAAGCCCCCATATCAATAATATTAAGACTCGTAATCTTACTAATTCCGTTAGCTAATTGATCAAAGCCTTTACCAGCATTTAAAGCCGCATTCCCGATGGAATCAAACACCCCTGCTATTGAATCTAAAATTCCAGATACCGCTGAACCAAACGATTCAATCACACCTTGGGCACCTGAAAATACGGTCTCCAAAACTCCTCCAAAAGCCTCTAGTGCCCTGGATATACTATCAATAGTTGGCGGAATAACCGATGCAAGATTGGTAAATGCATCGATAATACTTGGTAGTTGAGATACTACCGCCGTCACCATTTCAGTTATAGACGGAATAAATGGAGCAATAGCTTGTATAATTTGAACTATGGCATTAGCTACTACAGTCACAATTGATGTGAACATCTCTGTGATGTTCGGGATAAATGGAGCCAAAGCTTGAACCATCTGGACAATGGCACCAGCGATCACCGTTACAAGCTGAAGAAAAGTTGAACTGATAATGGCAACGATTGGCGTAAGAGCCACTATAATTTGAGTCAATCTACCAGCCAAAGCTGTTATAATCTGAGCGATTGCTCCTCCGACTGCAGTTGCCACCATTGCAAAGGCCGCCCCAAAAGCAACGACCAGTGGAGATAGTAAAGCCAAAGCTCTAGCGATTGTCGTCATAACAGGGGCGAGGGCAATAAGAGATGAAACAAAAGCCTGGAGCACTCCACCAACCAATTTGACGAATATATCAGCCAATCCTTGCAGGAATGGAAGAATTGACCCTTGGAGAGCACTCAAAGCCGCTAGGGCAGCTGTTACTGCAGCAAGCCCCAGAGCAAACGAAGCAACACCAGCTGGATTCAACATGGAAACAGCTCTTGCAATACCTTGAAAGACAGTTGAAACAGCCGTCCCGATACCTCTAAAAATTGAAGAAATTCCTTTTCCAATTCCAGAAAAAGCTGATTTAATGGCTGTCCCTGCAGACTGGGCCATCTTTGCTAAACCAGTGAAAGGATTTGGGATTTTAGGAAAAGTCGGTTTGAATTTGCTGAATGGATTCGGGATTTTGACCCCTTTCAGCTTCATAAGAGCTGCAATAGTAAGCCCGACACCTGCAATTAAAGGTAGGAAAGCACCGATATTGAGCTTAGACAAGGCATTTTTAAAACTATCCAGTGCTGGTTGCACTTTCGTTTTCAACTCATTGAATTTTGCCACTACTGTGCTAACGACACTGTTGACAATATTGCGGAATTTTTCAGAATGCTTGTAGGCATATATCAAACCTGCCACTAAAGCAGCAATAGCCACGATAGCAAGGCCCCAGGGATTGGTCAGAACTGCTCCTATACCTTGAAAAATAGACTTGAGGGTACTAATCCCTTTCATAATCCCAGATATAGCCAAGAGAACTGGACCTGCGCCCACCGCAATTAGCCCAACCCATTTCTGCCAGGGTGCTAAGGGAAGATTGTCCCAAATAGTTTTTATGACTCCTTTGACATTCTTTGAGAAATTTACAATCGTTGTCTTCAAATTCTCCATCAACTGAGCTACATCTGCATCAGGATTCCCCAGACCTGCAACAAAGTTTGAGAATGCCCCTTTCATAGCGTCTAATGAACCAGAGACTGTTTTTTCTGATTCTTTTAGAAAGTTACCGTCGAACTGTTGCGTCCGATCCATGAACATTTGCATGGCCAGTTCAGCTTTTTCCGCATTGCTTGCGGTGCTCCACTTGAAATTGATACCTTTTTCCAAAGCATAAGCTTCAAGTGTTGTCGCATTCATGGCAACACCTAGGTTATCCATCATGGTGAAGTTTCCTTTAGCTGCACCCGCAATGGACTCCATGGCCATACCAAGGTCAAGTCCCATAACAGAGGCTACGTCTGAAGCCCGCTGCATAGCTTTCGAGGTCAAATCTAGAGCTCTCTGTTGCTCAACACCAGAACCTTGAAAGAGAGAACCCATCTTATTGGCTGTCGCCATATAATCAGAAGCTGATAAACCCATGTTTCTATAAGCTGTCTGAGCATCATTCTGGACACTTTTAGCAAACTGACCGAATACTGCTTCTGTTCCACCTAAATTCTGTTCAAGACTAGCATAACCTTTGACAACTGCTCCAATACCTGCAAGGGTTGGAGCAGTTAATCCAGCAGAAAGGGCTAGACCCGCAGTTTGGAATCCGTTTGCGACATTCTCAAAGGTACGATTTGATTTGCTTTGAAAGCTTTCAAAAACAGACTGAGCTTCTTTAATACCACTAGTAAAGTTAGAAACATTTGCCTTCAAAACTGCCGTCACATCAAATGCCATGACTGTCATCCTCCTTTTCTAGGTATTCATTCATCAAGCGATTCAGCTCAGACATACGATCAATACGACTTCTTTTCTCAGTCGGCCTAAAAAGATTTTGGATTTCAGCGTCATAATCAAAGAAATCCTCAAATGTCTCATATGCAGAACGGATATTTTTACCTTTCCCTTTAGTAGCTTTTGCTGCCTGGGTGTAAAAAGCATTTTTTGCCATTAGATACAACTTATCCACTGTTCTGATTTCAAAAGCCTTGCAATAGATGTAAAATTGCTCAAGCGTTGTATTATAGGCTTCTTGATAGTTAAGACCGGCTCTTGCAATTAGTAAGGCGATACAGTCGGTGTAGGTGTATTCGTATCTGTCTGAATCTCTGGCGCTTGTCCGACTACTGTCATCTGTTGATTCGCTGCCACTTGCGGAGCCTGGCCTCCTTGAATTTTCATAGCGTATGCCAGGATTGGTGATTTTTTTACTTCTTCCAAGATATTTGCAAAAACTTGATCAAGACGCCCTTCCACAACTAACTGAGTTAAATAATCTTCAAGCTCTTTATTGCTTGGCTTTTGCGGAGATGCAGCAGTTGCTGCCCGAATCAAGTCATAGAGGGCAAGGGGGTCTCCAAGAGCCTGTCCGACATTAAAAAGTGCCATGGCACCATAGCCGGTTTTCATACCTTCAAACTCAGCTGGTTTATGTTTATTCATCGCAGCTAGAAAACCAAGACCGAAAGTCAATTCATAGTTTTTATTGTTAATTGTTAAAATCATATTTCTCTCCTTACAAAAACAGGGCGGATAAACCGCCCACTACATGTGCTAAATTGATGTCACCTTAGCTAAGGTTTGATAAGCAAATTGAGCAGCCTTCACTGCAGCCTCCTGAGCTTCTGTCAAAGTGTCTTTATGATCAAAGATTCCATTGCCATTAATGGTATATGAGTAGGTCAACTCAACCTTACCGTCTGCAGCTGCAGATAGCTCAAAACTAGTGAATTTACCTTGGAAATAATCAACCAGATACTCTGTTTTTTGAGTCTCTTCATTTAATTTCCCTGACTTAATGTCAACATTCCAAACCTCTACAGTTTCACCATCCAGATACCACTGCCGCATCTGTTTCCACATTGCGATAGTATTTGGATCTGTATCACGATAAGCAAGAGCGGTAAACTCAAGCGTGTTTTCACCATCAGCAATACTCGTCACAATACCATCAACAGTAGTTTCTGAATCTGTTTCTTTTTCCATGCTGAGAGACATCTCCGTCATAAAACGAATGCGGTCAGCATCCTGTTGGGTGCTCTCTTTCAACAAACGGAAAAAAGCAAGATAGTCTTTCCCGTTAATTACTTCAATACTCATTGAATATCTCCTTTGTTATACGAAAATGAAATGTCCAACACCCTGTGAATGAGTGGTAGAACATCCGTGTTATCTGGTGCATCTTGTTGCTTGTAAGACAGAAAACTAATAGCGTACTCATGAGCCCTACCTGACAGTCTCAAAAGGTTTAAAAGCGAACTCGTCAATTCGTCAAGCTCCGCCCTTTGTGTTCGCTCAGCGTAAATGTGAACAGTCTGAGTAGAATCGCCCAAGAGATCAAAATTCATGTCATCCATGCTATTACTCTCGCCAATGTAGATGAATGGATACTGCGTTCCCACATCAGGTAAATAATCAAAAGTTCTGCCAGACACTTTTAGACTTTCAGAAAACACATGTCGAAAAATAGCGTGATTGGGCGTCAATCTTCAAATACTCCTTTCATGACATCGGTCATCTCTCTCTTGAATTCTGGCTCTATCTCGCGCAGAGCAGGTCGAATATGGGGCTTGCCGGGCTGAAATCTCGTTCCGTATTCCTGGTAGCCCTCATAGGCGGCTTCACCTTTGACATGACCTTCCAGCTGATCCGGATAAGAACTTTTGATGTGGTCTTTCAAGAATTCTGTGTCTTTCGGAGCCAGCTCTTGAGCTTTTTTCTTTAATTTCTCAGTCTTATTTTTTATGACCTTCCCAGACTGATCTCGGACTTTTGAACCGGCACCTTTGATAGTCATAGTCAACTGCTCAACTCCATGCCAGTCGATTTTCATTCCACCTGCCATATCAGCCTCCTACTTTCTTAAGGCGTACCGCTCCTTTGATAGGGGCATCAATCTGATCCAAAGGCTCATAACGATTCCCTTGATAAATTGCTGCCTGAAAAGGTTCCTGTGTCTGCTGAAAACGGCAAATCATAACCTTTTCATTGCGATTACCATACTCTTCGAAAATCTTAGCTTGAGAGATGAAATTGACTAAACAAGGGACAGTAGACTCCTGACCTACCAATCCCTCATAGATGTCTAGCTCAGGGTTATATTTTTGAGAAGCCTCTCCACGAACAAGTGTGATTCGATGGGGTGTTTTCATAGAAATCTCACCTTCCCTTTCTGCCTCAAAGATCCATCAATGCCAAAATCCTTGTCTAGAATCTTCATGTAGGGCTTGAAGAGGTTATCCCATTCTTGGTAAGTAACAGTATACCCATCTACCGTCTCTGACGTGACTCCTTCAGAACCTTTGCGACCATAAAGTTTGTAGACGACATTTTCAATCATGAACTGATATTTACTATCAATCTCTGAGACACCGACCAGGAGTTTAAAGTAGCTCTCAGCATCCGCAATCAAATCAGTAAGTAGGGTATCTTCCTCTGTATCAGTAGAAGCGATACCCAACCGTCGCTTAATTTTAGCTAATTGGGCATTTTCCTCCACATCTAAGCTCCTTTCAGTAAAGCAACTAGATCAGCCTTACTTGCACGAGATCCGTATTTGATACCTAGATTATCAAGAGCTGCCTTAAGTTCAGGAATTGTTTGGTCATAATCCTGCTCTTCTAAGTCTCTGTTATCTTCTTGAGTTGCCACGGATGGAGTATCATCAACTACGACAATCACTCCTTTTCCCAATAATTCCTCAAGGCGCTCGTCAGAGACTTTTAAGCCCTGGCGTGGATAGATAGCTCCTTCGTAATAGCAAAAATCATTATCCTGCGTATCACGGATGGCTTTTGTAGTTTTATAGATCATAGCCTACCTCCTTAAACTCCAACTGGCTGAATAGCAGCAAAAGCTTCATCATTCGGAATGGCAACAGCGATTTCAAAGATAGCACGAAGTGCTTGCATGTCCTGCTCGAACAAGTGAACATCTCCCGAATCAAGAGTTCCATCGTTTTGAACCTTGGACAAAGTGGCTTGATCTGCAATTTTCAAGCGAAGATTTGTACCATTTGGGATACCATAAACCAAGCCATTGAAATTACCTGTGATGAGAGTCCCAGCAGGATAGGTTTGACCGTCTTGCAGTTGTAATTGAGCATAAGGTAGTCCATCAAGTTCTCCATTGGCATTAGGGTTAGCTGGTTTTTCGAAGATATGCTGTCCGCCATTTACTTTATCAACGATCGAGCGAAGAGTACGATTGACCGTACGGTGTCCAACAAAGGCATTCGGGTCTTTGTCTGACTTATCCTCAACATCATAAATGCTATCGAGTGTAATATCACCAGAAACTACATTGCCTGCCTTCTTAGCAGAAGCAAGGACATTGGCACCAAACGGATTCCCATGCAGGCCAAGGAAAGCAGCACCGTCAATTTTCTTGTTAAAGAGGTCAACAATCTTGTCTTTAATACTTTCAAAGTAGTCTGTCCATGTGTAATTAAGCACCTCTTCAGTTACTGGGAGAATGACGGCAAGTTTTCGAGATTCCAATACATAAGATTTAGTTTGAACCTTTGCAGTTCCAATTTTTTGCCCTTCCCCCACAAAATAGGCATCTGTGAGTTGACCTACTTCAACACCTTTTCGGACCATCTTACCGTCCATTTCGACTTTTTGACCTAATTGGACCACCTTAGAAGTTTGTACAAGTGAGTCTGTAAACAATTCAGTGATATATTCCGATGTAATCTCTTTACCGAGTGAATCAGAAAGTAAGACTGTGTCTGGATTAAATGCTTGAGGCATAGTGCTCTCCTTCCTTTATCTAAAAACTAGTAATTTTCGCATTAGCGAATTTATCTTTCCCGCGTTTTGCTCCTCCGTCATCTCCGCCACTTGTTTTGGGTGGATCAGACTTAGCTTCCTCTCGTTTTTGAATGTTTAAGATATTTGCCATATTGGTAACAGCCAATTTGGTTGCTTCTTCATCATCCTTAACGACAAAAGCGAGCGTTGACTCATTAACAGGAACACCTTGAGCTTCGAGCTCCTTAATAGCAATGTCCTGCATTTGTCGCTGGGCAATTTGAGCTTTAAGGTCTGCGTTTTCCTCTTGGATAGCTTGAATAGCTTCCTGTTTTTCTTTTTCTTTCAGTGCTTGCAGTTCTTCATCGCTCATTTTCGCCTGGGCGACTGCATCGTCGATTTGTTTTTGAACATCTGCTTTAAGATTGGCAAGTTCAACCTGGTGCTTATCTTCTGCCAGTTTCAAACGACGCTGCATCTCAGCAACTGATACTGTTTTTTCCGTCTCAGAATTCGGATTACTATCCTGCTCCTTAACTTGGGAGTCTGTTTCTGGGTCAACTGCTGGGTTCTCTTTTTCTTCTGCCATATTAGGCTCCTTTCTTTACGCTTTAACGTCCAACCTCGACGAACTCATGCAGCTTTTAGTGTCCTCGGCACGGTTTGGACAAAACAAAAAGCCGTATCACTACGACTTATAAATCTCTTAGCCAACTGAAATCATTGTCAGTTAGAACCTGATACAAAATCTTACCGATTCGGTCAGCTTGCTCTTCATTGTGACCTGTATAGCCAGCTTCAACCAGAATCCCGTGAGTAATTTCATGAATCAATGTCTGATTCTCTAACTGTTTCGACAAGGAATCGTCTAACTCAATCTCTTGAGTTTTATATAAGATATGCCCCCAGTCTCCAGTTTTCCCTTGTAGATCCAGTTTCTTGTTGACTGTATAGGTAAGTCCACCAATTTTGACACTTTCTATACCTTGTTTATTGTCTGTATCCATGTCTCCTCCTTTTTTATGTGAATAGCAGCTAAATCTCACGCCCAGATCCCTTTGAGACCCTCGTTATCAAGCGTACTATCGCCTGTCTTATGCTTCATTTCAATGTGACCGTAGGATGAACAACGGCAGTTGGGGTGCATGGGATACATGTTCAATCCCTTCTCCACTTTATCAATCGGAATAGCCACCTTATCCAAGGGGCCGCATATATCGCAAGCCCCAGGCTCAGCTACGAAAATCATATGGGTGAAGTTATTCTCTTTCAACATAGCATACTGCGTATCTGCATTAATTCGAGCTATCTCGGTCTTAATCAATCGCTTTGCATTCATTTCATTAGCGCCATATCGTTTAGCCAGTCGTCTCATTTCCTGCTTGTAGCCCATCATATCAGTAAAAATCCGATTGAGTGAGCCAAATAAGTCTCTTTGAAGATTGGCTCGCAGACCTCTCGGACCCCAAACTCTCTCAGAAAAAGTTTGTCCATAAAAATCAGCAGCTAAAATGCTTTCCATGCGTTTCTTTGATCCGCTGGATGAGATACCTAAAATCCCTGCTTGACGCTTGTACTCATTCAAATACTCATCCTGACGTGCCTCATCAAAGACCTCATTGACTTCTGCGGTTAGATTTTGGATTTCAAGTGCTAATTCAGCCTTCAACAACTCCAGTCTGCTGACTTTCATCTTGAGGTTATAGACCTTCAGCCACTCATTCGTTTCATGAGTGAAATCTTTCTCTCTAACTGCTTTCGCTGCCTTATCCGCAAACTTAGTCACATCCATTTCAGATGCCCTTTTTCTAGCTTCAGCTTTTGTCAGACCTTCTCTACCGGCATATCGCATGTAAAAGCCGTCAATTTCCTTCTGCATGCGGTTAAATGACTCTTGGTAGATTTGAGCCAGTAGCTTATCTCGATCCAGGTCACGTTTCATCAACTCAGCCTGAGCTTGTCGCTCAGCGTTGTATCGCTGGTTACTCGCTAGCCTCTTGTCCGACATCTGAATCACCTACAATCTGCCTAATTTCACCATCACTAGCTCCCTGTTCTCTCATGATTCGACTCTTTTCAGTCCTTGTGTCTGTAAAACTTGCAGACTCCAAAAGAGTTTCCTGTGAAATCTCCATACCCGAGTTGATGGCAGATTGAATTTCTGCCCATACATCTGTCGGAA
The DNA here is from genome assembly GCF_013415245.1 of Streptococcus danieliae. Classification (GTDB taxonomy): domain Bacteria; phylum Bacillota; class Bacilli; order Lactobacillales; family Streptococcaceae; genus Streptococcus; species Streptococcus danieliae_A. The sequence continues at coordinate 28,438 of NZ_JACBXX010000125.1, forward strand.
GGTTCTCATGAAAGGTAAAAGTCAGTAAGTTAGCATCAACAGCTTCAATCCCTTTCAGATTCTCAGCAAGTGTCTGCAGTAGCTTGTATCGACGTTTCAAAGCTTTAATGAAAAAGCCACGTTTTACCGATGTGACCTGTTGTAAATCTACTAACTTGTATCGAATAGCAATACCTGAAGTTGCTGAAAAAGTAGCATCATCTTGTAGATTCGGAAGACCAACAATCCGGAAAAAATCTTTAATCAATCGTGACTTGTAAGCTTCAACACCGCTGACATCGTATTGTTTATAGATATAGCCAGCTTCCAAATTAGTCTGTTGTCCGTTTGAAGATACTCCCGACTCCAGAATCAGCATATTCGCTTGTTTCATTTTCATGAGGTCTGAGGCATTCATACCGGTGCTTTGTACATCCCCCTTGATAACCAGCGTGGCATCGTTTAAATCAGACATGTAATTAGCTGTATCGCTTTCTGCCGCATCGTATGCATCAATGATGGGGATACCTTTTTCCCAATCCCCAAGGCGCTCTCGATTGTTCTGCCATTCGACGACCGGAACCATTTTGAAAGGATTCGTCTTGCGGTCTATTTCTTTCCAGTCGTTATCATAGCTGACGATTTCCTGATCCGTGTATACCGTAACAAACATTTCGCCGTTATAAATAGGGCAGTGAACAGCTGCAATAATCTCTTTTCGAACATCTGCACTTCTAACAGTAAACATCTCCTTGGCATCAATCAAAGAGACGGATGGTTGTTCAAATTCATCAAAATAGTGCAATTCAAATGCTCTACCAAAACGAGACGCATCGTAAACCAATTCACGATTGAGTGCTTCGATGTCATTATAACTATTAAAATCATCAATACTCGTCAACTCTAACTCTGTATCGATACACCCAATTGAAATAGGCTGACCAACTGTATAGCCAGTGAAAAAACGACTTGCTTGACCACCTAAATCATGTCTAATCCGATAATCTGCCTTTTCAGGCTCTAATCGCTTCCTGCCATTCAGGATAGTGTAATTATTACCGTTCGAATAGCTCTCCAGAATTTTCAAACGCTCCATCTGATTGTCGAAAAAGTTAGAGACCATTCTTTTCAATTCAGCCGGATCTCTGTCCTCTCGAACCAACTTATCTGCAGAGTGAAACATAAAATGGGCGTTCGCCTTATCTGAAAATCTCAGAAAATCTTCCCGTTTTTCAAGTGTTGAAGGCTCCATATCCCTCTCAAACTGATAAGACCGTGGGATATATTGCCCTTCCTGAAGCTTATCGTCTGTTGCATGCTGTGTTGTTTCAACCATCTTATCTCCTCATCCATTTTTTAACCGTTCTGATTTTGCTGTCTACATCTTGCCTACCCTTCACAAAGATGAGATTTTGCAATGCGTAACGAACTGCATCCAAGCAGTGATTGTAGCTATCACACGGCTCATTGACGTATTCGTTGGTCCGCCTGTCCTTTTTCCAGGTATAATTTTCCAACTCCTCAATCGTTTTGACACAGCGTTCATCGACAATAATGTCAAACTGCTGCATGAACTGAATACCTTGCAGCACTGAACCCTTCCCTTTATCGACAGGAATTGCTCTGCGTAATCCCAAGGTTTGAAGCTCAGCGATAGACTTTTGTTCTGCCGAATCTGCCGTAATAACCTCTTTCGAATAACCAAGGTTTGTGATAGCCTCAGCAATTTGATTATTCAACAGACCTTTTCGAACATACTCTTCCAAGATGTAAATTTTCTTGTTTTCCCGATCAACTTTGACATGCATAAAAGCTGACGGATCGTTTATAAAACCAAAGTCCAGACCAAAATAAGACGGTAAATGTGCCAGGGCATCTTTATTGAGTAGTCTTTTCTCATACTTAGGAAAAACCAGCTTGTCCAGGGTCGCAAATTCACCCAAAGCATAGATTTTGTAATAAGCTTCATTCCTGTTGGCCAACTCCTCAATATTTTCTCGAGTCACATCATCCAGAAATCGATTATCCTTGTAGGTAGTTTGATAAACAACGGTATTCTTTGGTTTCTTAACAAAAAAAGCATTAAAAACCCAATTCACTTTAGAAACTGGGTTAAACATGAGATATATCTGCTTTACTTTATGTTTTATATCCCTCAGACGCAAAGTCAACTGGGTGTAATCGTCTAAGGTGAACTCAGAAGCCTCTTCCATGACAATGTCTGAAATACCTTTGATGGACTTTATCTTTTCCGGATTATCCAACCCTTTGAAAATAAACTGGCCCCCGTTTGGCAACTCAATCCGGTAAGCTGAATTATTGACCTTACACTTATCTAGTAATTTCCAGGACTCTAGACATTGCTTGACATCCTCAAAAATTGAGTCGTAGACTGTCGAACCGACTTTTCGCAAAAAGAGAATCTTACGAGGGTATTTCCAATCCTGGCAAGCCTTGTATACTACCTTTTGGATAACTCCATGACTTTTACCGGATGATGCCCCACCATAGTGTATCTCAGTAAAAGTATTATAGTCTTCCAGCTTGTCATAGATGTGTTTGTTAAAGACTCGACTGGGGTACTTAATTGCAATATTGATTTTCGGGCTAGTCTTCATCGGCATCCCACTCACCTACCTTAATTTCAATTGTTCGTTGAGTGATTTCCTGCTTATCAACAAAAAGCCCATAGTGCTTACCTAGGTCAACTGCGGCGTTACGTCTAGTTGCCACACTCGGCTGAACCATTGATACTCTCTGAGTCCCTTCACCGTCCAAAACCAGCACTGGCTCAGTGACCTCTCCTCTCATGACAGCTGTTAAAAATTCAAAGACTTCTTGTTGATCCGCTACCCGTTCAGACTTCAGCTTTTCTAATCGCTCGTCTATATAGGCCTTAACGTTAGCATTTGTTAGCAGTCTACTACCATTTGCCCGTGCAACAGCATCCTTCTTAACATTCGGGTAAGCCTTTTTGTAGGCTTGGGTCGCATTTAAACTGATGATGTACTCATCGGCAAAAATCTTCTGTTTCTCAGTCATCCCATTTTCCATCACCTCCTTGAATAAACAGAAAAAAGCAAGGCAGTCATCTGCCTCACCTCCAATAATTGATACTACTAGTTTAGCACTTTAAAAGTACCATTTAGTACCGTTTGTACCATTTTTTCTCCAAATTCACTAAACCTGATTCTCTTACCCGTTGGATAGTTCCTCGGCCCCAGTGCAGCTCTTTTCGAACTTGATCCCAAGAATATCCATTGATATAAAACAGCCTCAAAACTATATTTTCCGCCGGATTCTCTAGCGACTCAATAGCTTTGACAAGTTCGTCTCGTTCTTTGAATATCTTTTCGATTTCATCATACAACTCTTTAGTTCTATCAATGATCGCAATATTCAAATCCTCTGACTTATTGCTCAAACTGCCACCTTTCGGCTCGTCTGAATACTGCTGCGATTTAAAAATACTCGATTTCAGACTCACGATCTCCTGCTGCAGCGATTTAATCTTGCTATCGATATACTTCAGCGAAGCTAAACGTTTTCGAATATCTGTCATAAACTCAACTTACCTCCACATCTTCGGCATTTGGCATACCAAGCACCCTCATGATTCCGTTCTAACTTCAAGACGTGCCCCTTTAACTTACAAATTAAGTACTTGAACATCAGCCACCTCCAATCAAGCCTAAGTCTAATAACTTACTGGCAATATCTCTGGCATAGTCTGAACCCGTCTTATCAGCTAGATGACTATAATGTCTGTAGATTTTTTCAAACACTTTCACAGCATTCTGATAATCTTTCAATTCATCCAGGCTCACTGTAATGTACTTAAATTTTGTACAAGGTCTAGATAATTTCAGAATAATTTCTTTCTGCTTCACAAAGACCTTGTCATACCACAGCGTTATGGTTGTTTTGATGATTCCCCCATGCGGGAGATTAGTACTCTTTTTGATTCTAGCCATCTAACCACCCCTTGTCCTCTTCGCCGTAGAATACTGAAAACTCTCCGTCCGGTGTAACTTTAACATACAGAGATTTAGATTCTAGCCGATTATCCATCAATTGTTTGTAAATGATTCTGATAATATCACTAACGCCTGACAATAGAGAAGCATATTTAAGATTATCACTTGTATCCCTCATCACTCCACCGCTACACTTTCTGAACGTCCATATAATAAATAGACCGCTACTTCCATCTGTGCTAAAGAATGAAGACAATTAACCCATTCTTTAAAACCTTCTGTCATAGGTAGCCATGGTTTACTAGCCCCAAAATCATAATCTTCCGTCTTTTCCTCTGAAAATATATAATCAAGAATTCCTAGAAAAGTCAGCCCATCATCTGCCAAATCTGCAAAATAATCAACTCGTTCTTTAACTTCAATAGGAAAATCATGAATTGGTGGGACTGCCTCATGTCCATTAGTAGTCCAACCGTAAATACCATTAAACTTTGGTTCAAAAATTTTTATAAGTTCCTCCATCACTCTACCTCCTCTAATAGCTCTGGATTTTCGTAGATGTTGCCGATAACTTCTCCAACTGCCCAAAAATCATATGGTAAATAATCGAAAGCTGTTTCCAATACAAATGCGAGAGATTCTTTCTGCCAAACAACAATCCCATACTTCTCACCTTCTGGGTTTTCTGGATAATAGAGAACATCTCCTTCAAATACTTCGACACCTTGTGAGTTAATCAGTCCCGTTGATTGCATGAGGATTGTATCTTCAAATGTTCTTCCATCTTCGAAGTCTCGCCAATCAAGATAGTCTTCACCATCATAGATTAAAAGCTCCGTATACATTTTATTGTTATGCCAAACTCTGAATTTTGGAATCATCATTCCAACCCTCCATTAATAATTGCGGCTACTTCGTCAAGTGCTAAATCTACTGTGGTTGTGTAATTATCCGGCATGCACACTCTAGTCTTAAGTTTTTCATCAACCACAATTTGGTCAATCCACATAACTTTTTGAGGTGCCACCCAATCATTTCCAATCTTTACTAATTTCATACTATCCTCCAACTCCATTCTTCACTTCTACACGATCCATCCATAAATTCCATCTATGCATTGTTTCGGTATATCTTTCATTTCAGTAACTCATTTCCATTCGCAAATTCTTGCGACAGTTTCTGCAACTCTTCATCCGAGATATACGTCACGCCTTTTTTCTTAATGTCAGACCAAGTGCGATTATACATTTCATCAGGAATATTCAACCATCCCCAATCGTTTCTGAAAAACACACATAGAACTCCGTCTCGGACTGAAAAGATTGTCAAATCTTTCTTTGATTTGTAATTGATACGAAACGGTCTGCGTTCATCTAAATATCTCATGTGTTATCCTCGAATCCGTTTCATGACTACAGAATAAAGCGGTCTGTATGAGTAGGCTTCTTGTTGTGCATACATATACTCCTCCGCTTCCTTTTTATCCGAAAACAGCTTTCGACCAACAATTTCCATGTGGTCAAAATACGTAAGTACTTCGTATTCTTTTGCTTTGTCCATACTATCCTCCTACTCCCCTCCTAACTTCCACACGCTTCCTAATTTCTTTCGGCATTTCGTCACCAATCTGCACGTTCTCGTAAGTCTTCTCGCTTACCAAGAAATTCCCATAGCCCGACACGGTCAGCGTGTACTTGCCGTCTTTTTCTTGCTTATCAACCACTTTTCCGACAGTCAGACCTGTGTATGCCTGTCTAAGCTGTGTCTGACTCATCTCTAAGCGGTCCACCTTCTGCTCCAGCTCGTGCAGCTGGATTCCAAAATGGATTTGAATTGCAAATATAAATACCGTCAAAAGCCACACGCCGAACAAAGCTGATTCCAAGATTCCTTTTTCTCGATTAGTCACTAGTTTCCCTCCTTATTTCGACAACTTCGTATCAATCGGAATCACCATGTCAGGATTGAAAATCAAAGTGTACTTAGTATCGCTGACATCTTTTCCAGTAATATCTTCAACGATGTAGGTCACATTATCAGATAAGCCGATAAAATGCTTTTTGTAGCCACCCTTATTATCTTCTGCAATAATCTCCAGTTGGTTATCGTCTGTGTCAGCGGTGATAGACATCTTTCCTGTCACTTGATATAGCACTTCACCTTTGATGGCATTGATAACTGTAATTTTCCGGACAATGTTAATATCGTCTGCTTCTCTCGACACGTTATAAGAAATACGAGCTGCTTTACTACAAGCTCCTAAAAGCAAAGTCGTTCCTAAAATACAAACTAATAATTTTTTCATTGATTTTTCTCCTCAATCATCATCTTCGTCGTCTTCAAACATCACGGTAGAACATTCATGACAAAGTCCCACGAATCTCCCTCCTGATCCGCAAGCTACCCCTCTAGCTGCAATTTCTTTTTCTTGTTTACAAAAATGACATGGCCCAATCATAAATATTTCGCCCTTTCTAGCACAAACTGCGGGACTATATCCCCAACTCGGTAACAGTGAAAATCATAAGGACTTACAGAAATCCACTTGCCATCTACTAAAAACATATACTGCCCAAACACATTGACTTGCTTATCATCAATTTTCATGATCTAGCTCCTCGTATTCTAGAATGCCGACAAATAGAGGTAATGTTTCTAAAGCAGGCGGAATTAAGGTATATCTCAAAACTTCAATCTTGTTTTCTCTAATGAAATCATTCACCTCTTCATCAAGGTACTCAACTAAATTCTCAAAATGCTTAACCCTGTAATTACTCATTTTCTAACTCCTACTTTCTCCACCGTCACTTTGTATTCGTGGCCATTTACAAACAGCGTCTGCTTCTGTCCACAAAGCCAGACGCTCTTCTCGATATATTCAATCGTATCTACCAACATTTTCCCAAGAACTAACTGGGCTTCTACAGGTGGATCACCTAGGTTTTCATATCCCAGTAAGTAGGCGATGGATACCTCAAAATAATCGGCTAGAGCTTGGGCTTTATCAGAGTTCATGGAATGCTTTCCATTTTCCCAATTTGATACGGTCAGTTTAGTTGTCCCAATAATATCAGCTAACTCTTTTTGGGTTAGCTTTTTTTCTGTTCGTAATTCTTTCAACCTGTTCATCTTCCAACCTCCTGAATCTCAGAAATCCAATGCTTACAAGAGTCACTCTTTCTCTTGGCATATTCTTCAGCAGTCTTCAGCGACTTAAAGAAACTAGTGCCAAGCACGAAATCCTTGTATCTCGTTGTCACTTGGTATTTCATTCTCACACCTCCACCATCTTGAAATCATAGACAGACGACTTATTCTCATCCATCCACTCCATTGCTGCCTCTCTGGTATCAAAACGTTTTGAATCACGATATTCACCTAGAAACCAATACTCAACTATAAATTTCATAATCCCTCCCTTACTCCACTTCCTTTGCTTTGCCTTCAAGCCACTCAAATATGAGTGAACATTGACCTCTGACTAACTCATCGTCACCATATTTTTTGCAGAGAGCTCCCATGGAATGAACTACCCAGCGCCAATAATCATCAGTCGCAAAACCAACATTAGCCATGACTTGATTACTCTGTCTCATCCAGTTTGGGACTTCTACTTCAAAGAACTCAATATAATTCATTCAAGCTCCTCCACTAATACATAAATCCCAACAACATCCGACCAAAACTTTTCCGCAATCTCACTAGCGACTTGCGCATCATCCTTCCAATACCCAAGGTCCGTCATGCAATCTTTCAACAGCTTCTGAAGATTATCTGTATCGGGCTTAGTCACTTTGTACTGACCGTTTCTTTTTCCTTTCACTACTGGAAACAACCACTTGACCGTTAAGCGAATAGGTCCATTCAGTTTATGATCTGGTACATGCTGACCAAGAGCAGACGTTAACTTACTTCTAGCCTCCTGTAAATCAGGCGGTTCATAGAAGTAGGGCTTGCCATTTCTAACACCAACTTTTTTCTGCTGGTGAGTTGTCGTTGGAATTTTCTTCATCGGTAAGAAAAATTCAATCTTCATAATCTACTCCTTATTTATTTTAGTTTCGATTTCCAAAGACAAAAACTTCTAAGTCCAGAGTGAAGGACAGGGTTACAGGGTTACAAGGGGCGGATGCATAGCCCCCTTGTACCTGTACCTGTTCTTCTGGACCTCTAGGGACACATTCCCAAATCTCTCTCTGAATAAGAGAGAGATTCTGTCCCTGGTTTTGTCCCTCGGACATTTCGATAAATTATTCGATATGACCCTCATTTTTACCCCTTTAGAGACACAAGGTCATATCGAATAAATGTCTCTGTGTCTCTAGGGTCACATCGATAAATGTCCCTCGATATGTCTTTCGATGTGTCTTTCGATATGTCCCTGTCCCTATCCTTCATTTTTTGAGTTTTTAGGAACAATTTCCTTGTTAACAATATCGAATTTTCCGTTATTTTTGATCCATCTACGAATTGTTTTTTCACTTACTGATTTCTCCTCGTTCGAGAAATAATCAATCAAACTATCCAATGTCACAGGATCAGTACCATCATCAAGTACTGCAATTGCAGTTTCGACTTTCTTAGCCTTGTCTTCCTTGGTTTCTTTCTTCTCGAAATTCTTCTTCCAAGGAGAATTCTTTCCGTTTGTAGAATCCTCCAATTGAATGTCCGCAAGTACCCCGGACTGGTCCACACTGTGAACAGGATAGCTAAACCACATATTGACAGGCGGGAATTTCGCAAACTCTCGAAGGGTACCTTCAACTCGCCAACCTGTGCTGGTCTCCGTTGCCTTCTTAACTGCTTGAACCTTATCCAGGTAGGGCTTTTTGACCATGATGTCTGTAATGGCCTTCTCAAAGTGTTTCTGCATCTCAGCTCGACTCTCCAAGTCATCCAGCGAGACATGTTGCTGGTAGTAATCTAGTGCCTTTTCCTGTAGAGCCTCTTGATAAACCTTAGCGGTAGCCTTATTGGTTCTCATCTTGATCAGTTCGTCTGTCAATTCCAATTCCACTAAGTCAATAAGGGCATCTGGATCCCTGGCAAAGACTCCGGAACCACTGGCCCGGTCCATGGACTTCTTGCCGCCCTGAGAACCTTTTGAGTGGTGGTGGCAGTAAATGACACTACAGCCCAACTCAGTCGCCACCTTATCAAATTGATTGGTGAAGTGAGCCATTTGGTCTGCGGAGTTTTCATCACCCGTTAAAACCTTGTAGATGGGGTCAATAATAACTGCTTGATAATTCTTCTTCAAAGACCGCCGAATCAGCTTAGGCGCTAACTTGTCCATGGGGACGGTTTTCCCACGGAGGTTCCAAATATCAATGTTTTTGATATTGTTTGGGGCAATCCCCATGGCATTGTAAACATCTTTGAATCGGTGGAGGGCTGACGGTCGGTCCAACTCCAGATTGACATAGAGAACTCGCCCTTGCTCACACTCCCAGTCAATCCACTTCCGACCTTCGGCAATGGCGATAGAGAGTTCAATCAAAGCAAAAGATTTTCCTGCTTTAGACGGACCTGCAATGAGCATTTTGTGACCTTGGCGCAACACTCCTTTTATGAGTTCTGGCGCTAATTCGGGCAAGTTATCCCACTCTTCGGCTAAAGTCTCCGGATCAGGCAGGTCATCGTTCAAGTCCTCAATCCATTGGTACCATTCTTCGTAATTGGCTTTACCAATATTGGTATCAATTAAGAATTGTTTTCGGCCAGCCCGAGTGACACCAGGCATGCGAGACAGACGACTAGGATTCCTGTTTTGAGTATCAATATCGAGACCGTTCTTCTTACAGATGTTATAGATATAATCGACCCGTTTTCGGTACTCTTGATAGTCTCTGGCATCTACTTTGACAATGGCATGTAGTGACTTCTTGCCAGAATGGACCAGGGTCGCAATCGGTAATTCTAATTCTTTAAAGAGGGCGTACTGCTTACCAAGCTCCATGCTGTCGGACTCAACCAAAGCATACCGGAACTCCGTAACGTTACTATTTTTGACTCCCTTACTATCCACTGGATTGAAGCGAATCCAAGCGCCAGCTTCTTCTTTTGGATCACCAAAGACCGCTCCGATATCGTTTCCTGCATTTTGAAGAGCCTGAATCAATTCCCCTGCAGTCCGGTCATAGGCCCCTGCAGTCGGTTTGTAGATAATGCCCTTATCCGTTTCGATAGGATATGTCTCTGTCACGTAGCCAACGTAGTCCGTTGACTCAAAGAGAGTCTCCAAGTAGCGAAGCAACTCCCGCCCTGGTTCCCAATAGAAGGGTTCTCGGATTTCCTGGGACTCAACCCAGTTTTTATCTACAATCTTGTAATCTCCAATTGTGGAATCCCAGTCCAGTTCATGAGAGGGGCCATTGGAATTCCCTTTGGGAGTCCAACCTCGCTCTTTGGCCATCTGGGTGATGGTAGCTCCTGTTATGCTACCAAGACCTTCTCGTTGGAAACTCTCCCACTTTTTGAAGCACTCACCTTCTTTATAGCGACTGTCAGACTGAGACCATGAATCCCAGTCAGCTGCACTATAGCCTTCGTGCTTCAGGGCCATTCCAACATCGACCCATTCCTGGTAAGTCACAGAGGACGGCTCAATATAATCTAACAAAGGCAGTAAATCAAAATCTCTGTCTGCCATACCTCCTCCTTACTAACTAGGCTGATACTCTCTAGGTACCACACCTTTTGGCAATCGCCAGCCACTGGCTGCAATACGATCAATCATAGACCGGCAATTCTCAAAACTCCAGAGACCAACATTTCGGAATCCGTAACGCTCCAATAAGCGAATTTGCTTAGGTGTAGATAAGCCGTTATCTCGACGCTTATTCAGGCGATCCAGTAACTTACTTGCCTTCCCAGCATTTCCAATCTCTTCTGTATAAATACCGTATTTCTCAAGAGCATTGAGTTGTTCTTGTGACGGTGGTGCCATCTCCCAACCAAAGCTCGGAACATAGTCCTGAAGATCCTCAGCTTGGATAGACATCTCGAATTGTAACGGGTCCACCAGCTTACGTTTTTTCTTGCGTTGTTCCGCTAAGAGATTGGCCAAAGCTTCCTCTCGTTGAGCGACTACATCTTGGGTAGCTTGCACCTCTACTTCTTCAATGTCAAAGATAGTGCCTGCTTCTTCTTCCATGTTCTCGGTCATCTTAGCTGCCACTTCACTATTTTCTGCAATCAAGTGAGCTGGCCGACAAAGCTCATGACGTTCTGTGTGCCACAAGAAATCCAGTAAGAGTAGATTCTCTTTGCCTGGTGCTAGTCGAGTACCACGACCCACCATCTGACTATAGAGAGAGCGAACTTTTGTCGGCCTTAGGACTACCACGCAGTCAACTGTTGGGCAGTCCCAGCCTTCCGTCAAAAGCATTGAATTGCATAAGACGTTATACCTATCCTTGTCAAAATCTTCGAGAATCTCCGCTCGATCATCCGAATTTCCATTGACTTCAGCTGCCTTAAATCCCTTTTGGTTCAAAATATCTCTAAACTTCTGACTTGTTTTAACAAGCGGTAAAAAGACGACTGTTTTTCGGTCTGCACATTGTTTGACCATCTCGTCTGCAATTTGCTCCAAGTATGGATCGAGTGCCGTTCCAATCTCACTAGCTTTAAAGTCACCGGCCTGTTGACTGACGGATGATAAATCCAAGGTAAGGGGAATCGTGACTGCTGTAATCTTCGAAAGATAGCCAGACTTGATAGCATCTACAATGGAATACTCATAAGCGAGACTATCAAAGTAAGAGCCTAGATTTTTCATATCTCCACGGTCTGGGGTTGCTGTAACCCCTAGAACATTAGCTTCATCAAAGTGACCTAAAACTCGTTGATAGCCATCCGAGATTGCATGATGAGCTTCATCAATAACAATCGTGTCAAAGTGATCCTTGGGAAACTGACTAAGGCGCTTTTCCCGCTGCATAGTTTGAACAGACCCTACAACCACCCGATACCAGGAACCAATAGAGGTTGACCCTGCTTTCTCGAGTGCTGTTCCAATTCCTGTAGCATTCAATAACTTATCGCTTGCTTGGTCTAGTAATTCAGAACGATGAGCTAAAATAAGCACTCGCTCTCCTTGTTTCACACGGTCTTCAATAATCTTAGAAAAGACAATGGTTTTTCCACAGCCTGTAGGTAAGACCAGAAGAGTTCTCTTCCGGCCTTGTTCCCATTCGGCTTGTACTGCTGACCGTGCTTCTTCTTGATACGGTCTAAGCTGCATTAGAATCCTCCAAATCCACCGCTAGTTGGCGCTCCAGTTGGGGCCTGAGGTTGCTGGGGTGGAATATTCGTTGTGTTCCCTTGAAAGAATGAACCTTGTTGCGGTTGTTGGGCTTGGGGCTGAGCTGGTGGCACTTGTTGGTAAGGTTGTTGAAATTGTTGTCCTTGTTGTGGCTGAGTTGGTGCTTGTGGTGTGCTTGGTTGTACATTGGTATTCAAAACCTTAGTCCAGTCAACTTCATCGGCATAAATCATAGACTTGATGTCATCGAATTTTTGATCCGCATAATTGCCTGTTCCCTGTCGTTTTCCAATGCGAGCTACTCCTTTAGCACCAAGGATATTCCAATTCATACGAAGAGGCTCCCCATGCTTCTTCTGACCAATGGCGCCGAAGAAAGCAGATAGCATCCCTTCTGTAGAACTATGAAGGAAAAGATTGTGCTTCATACTCTTACTTCCTTCTTCTGTCTCAATTGAAATCGTTACAATTGCCTTATTACAGGCTGGTAGTTTTCCAGGATTTTGTGGGTTGGGTGTGTGTCGTGCCCGTTCTAAATTCGTTACAGTGAATTGATAATCTCCTGGTTCTAGTTCAATGAAACCACTACCATCAACGGTAATTTCATCTTCCCATTCTAGTGCTCGGTCAAAATTTTGGTTAAAATCTGTCATTTTATTCTCCTTCTTTCATTTCAAATGGTAGTTGTTCATCAACACGGACATTCTCCTCAATTGCTTTGTAGACCTTCGGCCACTCAGTAATGAGATAGTTCCAATAATCAGGCGCAATCGATTCAGGCGGCGTAGCAGTTGGATAAACGTTAGTCATATAGATAGCTGTCATGAGCTCATATTGAGTTACCCCACTGTTGATCATGAGGTCTTTCAATCCTTGCGGAATGACTGGACTAATTTCCCCTACATCTGTAGCTGGTGTTGGTACTGGTGCTGGTTGTGCCGGTGCTGTCGGTTGCTCAACAGGATTAGGTCCCATCATGCCCGGTTGCGAACCTTGGACGGGTTCTTGTGGTACTGGTTGTTGAACAGGTTCTTGGCTAACGGGAGCTGCTTGCGGTGCTTGGAATAGATGCGCAATTGCGGAGTAGTCCAAGGGAATCTGTTCCGGCAACCCATGGCGATTCTTGGCATCCCAGGCTGGATGGTGTTGGGTGTAGATGACCCGTTCTCCCCCCTGGGCCTTTTTCTTTTTACTGTCAGTCGTTACAACAGTGGTCTTATAGTTGGCAAACAGCACCATGTCAGCCCATTCTTTGACGATGGGAGCGGTTTGTGAACTGGTCTTTTTCCCCAACTTCAACTCCCAACGATCATAAGCACCAAGTTCGTCTGGCTGTTCGAATTTCCGCATTTGAGCGTGAGCAGTAAGCACAATATTGATACCTAACTCAACCAGCTCCTGGAGTAAGTCCAAGAATCGTTTCATTTCTTCCGCTGCATAAGTGTAGCCATTACCGTATCCAAAATCTTCGATTCCTCGTTTGCCATGTTGGTTACAAATATCCTGAACAAGCAAGGTTTCAGCCCAGTCAATCGTATCAATGACCAAGGTTTGACAAGCTGTTGGATTGGCTTTAAGAAAAGCAATCTGATTCTTTAACATGGTGTAGCTAGTCGGTTTATCCATCCGGGCCACATCCATATTGTCCGTAGATCCTTCTGTGTCGATAAAGACTGGATTGGGGAAGTTGGCTGCAATACTAGATTTACCAATTCCTTCCGGGCCATAAATGACCACACGTTGAGCTCTCGCACGTCTTCCTTTTGTGATTTGCATAAGGTTTCCTTTCTAGAATAATGTTCCTTCCCATGTCTTGGGAGCTTGTGGTACAACAGGTTGATAGGACTCATTCTCAACCGAGTAACCATCTTCAATGATGATCGAGCACTCATCCCCCCTTGATACCCGAGTCGCAATCGCTTGTAAGCCCTCCGACTCCAACCAAGCCCCGAACAGTTGAAGTGATTTCTGGTCCATTTGTTCCAACTTGTCAATCAGAACAAACCCACACTCTGGCTTCAACTTGCGGACAATGGCAGTTGATACCATGAGTTGCTCGGAACCAGACATGTTATCCCAGCGCTGGCCATTGTAGACCAACTCTCCCTCTACCACCGATAGACCAGGCAAAGGGAGGTCCGCAGTCGTAAGCAACTCCTGCTTCTCCTTGCGAACTGCTTCCAGCTTTTCAGTTAGATCTTTGTACTCTCGACGTTGAGCCTTGGCATCTTCTTCCGCTTTTTCCTTGCTCAAGTTGGCTCGGACCTTGAGATTGATTTGTTCGATGTTGGCAATATTCTGCTCAATTTCTGCAGTCGATTCATCTTGTAAATTAACTACAGAATTCTGAGCAATTGCTAGATCAGACGACAATTGTTGGAGCTGCTGTTCAGCTTCTGCCAAACGAGCCCGCAGTTGATTCACCTCATCATTCTTGAGATTGTAAGATTGTTGGATACCCGCAAGGTTTTGTCGTTTTCGCTCATTCTCACCATTTCGAGCCAAGACTTCCTGTTGTTGTAGAATTAGCTCGGATAGACTGATTAACTCTTTGGGAGCATCTTCATAGAAGGGCTGTTCCTTGGCATACTTTTCCTTCTGGTCAGCGATAACTCCAACAGCATGCCGGTTGTTGTAAATAGTCTTTTCTTGGGTCTCTAATTGGAATAACTGGTCTCCAACCCCAATAATCTGAAGGAGAATATCAGCCTTTTCTTTTGGGCTACTATCCATGAATTTGGGTAAGTTGATGGCCAGTTCTTCCACAAAGCTATCCAGTAACTGTTGTCCAGCCTTTTGACCATTTGGATCAATAACCTTGAGGGCTGAATTTTTCCCTTTGCGCTCCACTACTAGTCCATTTGATAGGGTCAATTTAAGCGCTGGAGAAGCCATGGCACCGTCTCTCTGTGCTTGGCTAGGTTTATACCGATTTCCTCCTAGCGCCCAAGCAATGGCATCTAGGACGCTAGTTTTGCCCTGTCCGTTATCACCACCGATGATGGTCAGACCAGAACTCGACGGCTCAACCTTAACTGCCTTTATTCGCTTGACGTTCTCAATTTCTAAACTGTTAATTGTAATAACCATCAGCTCTCCTCCCCAATAATCAATCGGCTCTCTTCGACAACTTTCTGCTTAGTTTCAACACGGCTATGAGCTAGAGCATACTCTAAAAGCGAACTGATCACAGCGTTTAAAGTCAAATCACATTCGTCGGCAATCTCCGCGATTCGGTTGTAGACCTCTTCTGTACACCGAATCCGTGGATAAAATTTAGACTCTTTCTTTTTCTCTTTTTCTACAATCATTCATTTTCCTCCTAACTCACAAACTCTTCTTTTCTAGTTGCCTGGTTGATCTCCACGCGCCGCCCAGTCTTGAAATCAATGAATCCAGCGGGACGCTCACGAACTTCTGCAATATTAATCTGAGTATTTTTCTTTCGCAGATTTAGCGCAAGAAATGCAATAGCTGCAATATTAACCACTAGTGAAATTGTTGTAATCATGTTTGGCTCCTCCTTACTTTCTCAATCGCTTTTCCAATTTGATATTTTCCAGCATTTCCGCTAAAGTTTCTTTTTTAGTCCTGTATCGATTCCGGCTTTTCCATTGGACAAACAGTCCAAATCCCTCATAATCTATGAATACAATCCTATAGGTTGGGTTAAAAACATATTCCTTAAAATCTGGATGCTCTCTCATCTCTGCAGCCCACTGTTTTGCTGTTTGTTTAGTTAATCCTTGCCACCTCTGCATAAGGTGGGCATAATCACCGTGCGTCGCATCTTCACCCTGATTCACAGGTCTATAAACTATCTCAGCTTTAGGCATAGCCATACCTCCTTTCTGTGGTATACTTAAAGTGATTTATTTTAGTTAGCCCCTCACCGGATTACCGTCCGTTGGGGCTTTTTTTTCATTAGCGGGTAACATTACCCATACTCCCCTAGCGTGATATAATGATTTTGAGTAGAAAGCGTTCATTATTTTTACTCAAAATCTATGGAAAGGAGAGGAAAGTATGTTTATTCGTGTTACAAATCTAAAAACTGGTTCACATCGAACATTTAACGGTGTCGACAAAGTAATATTCCATTCTAGGCAAAATACCACTGAGTACACCCGAGTGAACTGTATCAACCACTCAGAACCGGCCACTGGATTTAGCATCATCACTTCCCACAGTGAAGCTTCGTTCCTAACAGATACTTGGACGATTACTAAAGCAAGTCAATAGGATCATGCTTAACACGTACCACCCATCGAAAACCAGATTGTCTGATTATAGGTTCTCTTTTATCAAGTAAAATTTCTTTACTAAAATGCACTTCGCAATTAGGGTGTTCATCAATGTAGGCTTGGATTTCTTTTTCCAAGTCTTTTGTTTTTTCTTCCACACTACCCTCCTACTACTCAATGTTGTAATCAGCAATCACTCGCAAAATGAATTGGTTAGCCTTGGGTCCTTTCGTCGAACCGCTTAAAATATTAGTAACTTCTTGGCGACTGCAACCGTAGGCCACAGCCAAATCGCTTTTTTTAATATTGTTATCTTTTAGAAAAACGATAACCTTGTTGCGCCCTACTGAAATATCAGGCATAGACATCTCCTCCTTTTTTAATAAAGTGTAAACAAGAAACAACTAAAAAATTAACTTTTTAGCAGATGATAGCTTGACATTTCACACCCAAAAGGTTAGAATTAAAGCATACTAAACAGCTCTAACAAATCAACTTAAACCTGTTCGCCAAAACTGTTTTTATAGTTGTTTGATTAGTTGTTTTCTTATTCATTTCTTGCTTACAAAAACATGATACACCCATTTGGTTGAATTGTCAACACTCTTCACCCAAAAAGTTGAAATGTTTTTTGTCATACCCTAGAAAGGTTGATAAATCAATGTTTCCAACGTTTGAAAAAATTAAGGAATTGTCAAAACAGTGTGGGATTACACTCACTCAACTAGAGGAAACTCTAGGCTATAGCCGAAACACACTCTATAAGTTGAAAACTCAAAAGCCCAACGCTGAAAGAATTGCTGAAATTGCAGACTACTTTAATGTATCTACTGATTATCTACTAGGTAGGACAGACAATCCAAATATTGCATCAGATACCTATACTACTCCATCTGGAAAAGAGATGGATCTCGCACAACTGGCTAACGGTGTTATGCTTTTTGATGGAAAACCATTAACCGAAGAAGAGAAAATCACAATTCAAGGAATCATTAAAGGATATCTCGATAGCAAGAAACAATAATTTTATTTAAAGGACTGATATATTTGACTGATAAAGAATTACTGGAACAGTTTCAAGTTGAACTTTGTATCTTTCACGGTGATTTACTTGAGCGTGATGGCTTCTATGAGCCTGAGTTCAGGGTTGTTTATATCAATAGCCTACTAAACAACGAAGAACGTCATAGAGTTCTACTGCATGAATTAGGGCATATCACGCACAATCCAGTAAATTACCAAAGACTGCTCGTTAAATACGAAAATGAAGCAGATCGTTTCATGGTTAGAACACTTCTCGAAGAAGAACTGGCTCAATATGATGTTGCTGATTTCAACTGGTTGCAATTTGCCAAACGCCATAAAATTTCTACAACTTGGGGAGAAAAAATGATACAAGAAGAATTTAAAAATATTGTAGGGATATGAATACCAAAAGCTCCCACATACCCATCATCACTTTAGCGAACAACTTACGCATGATTTCAAAAATACGAAAGGCGGCAGAATAATGAAGATTGGATTGCGAACCCCTAACCTCAAAAAGAGTTTGAAAGCAAAGACTACCAGAAAACTCAATAGACAGATGAAAAAAAATGTAAATCCACTTTACGGCAAAAAAGGTATGGGACTGATAAATAATCCTAAGAAAGCTGTTTATAACAAAGTTTACAACAAAACCACTATTGATCCTTTGAAAGGAGTTAAAAATCCTAAAAGTAATAAGAAAAAAGCAAATCCTGTTAAAACCCCGCCAATTAATAGTATCCAACCTTCAAAAATTGTTTCTTATACTTACAATAAATGGATTTATTTCATGCTAGCTCTTTTCCTAGGTACTTTTGGAGCTCAATATTTCTATTCGGGCGAAAAAAATAAAGGTATCAAATCCTTATTGTTCTGCTGGACTGGTATCCCTACTCTAATAGGCTTGTGCGGAGCTGTCGCAATATTGTTTAAAAATGCAGATTCGAATGGCAACATCACAAAAACTATTGAAAAAAGAGCAAGTGTCTCCGAGGTCATTTCCCATGGGAATGATGTTCAATCTCTTCTTCAAGAGATTGAAGAAATGGAATCAACTCTTAAGACAACTCTTGCTCCAAGTGAATATATTGCTACTGTCAAGAAAATTTCTGATCATTTAAATGAGATTACAAATTTTTCTCGCACTTATTCCAACAATACTAATTTTAATTCAAAATCTATGGCTAGTGCACTGCAAACAATGGTCAATGGACTTGCAGAGGAAGAAACCAACTTCATCAATCGTTATTTTGAAGCCTTCCAACTTGAGGGGCAAAATGAAATCTTAAAATACAAAGAGTATTTTAGTCCCGAAGGTCTCCAAATGATTGAACGCTTATACAAATAAAAAAAACTCTTTCACACTCGCCATCGCCAAACTTTGAGTGTGAAAGAGTTGCTTAAAATAAAAAGTACGCATTCAAAAGCGCTTTTTATAATACTCATTTTACCACAGAAGAAAGATAGGTACAATATGATCGGACAATATAAAAAAGGCGGTACGACCGCCTACTACTTCAAAGCTTATCATGGAATCGACCCACTATCGGGTAAAAAAATTATTACTAAACGGAGAGGATTTAAAACAGAGCGAGAAGCACGTCTCGCCGAAGCCAAATGTCTTTCGGATTATGAAAAGAAAACCTTTAGGGCTAAAAATACTACTACTACTTTTGCACAGGTTTACGAAATTTGGAAAAGTCATTATAAAAACACTGTCAAAGAATCCACTTTTGTGAGCCAAACAGACATCGCTGAACGCCACATTTTACCGGTATTTGGGCACAAACCCATTAATAAGATTACCCTAACCATGTGCCAAACACAACTCAATGAGTGGGCCACAAAATATAAAAGATTCTTTGGAATTGCTAGCATAGCTAATCAAGTTTTTGACTACGCAATCTCCATGGAACTGATCGAGAATAACCCGATGAGAAAAACTCTCAAGCCAAAACGTCAGAAAAAAGAAACGGGTGAATTAGACCAGTTTTACAATAAAGATGAATTACAAGAATTTTTCTCTCTTGTAGTAACAATGGATGACCCAGAAATGCTAACCTTCCTCCGGCTACTGGCCTTTACAGGTATGCGGAAAAATGAAGTGGCTGCACTAATGTGGAAGGACATCGATTTAAAAGATGGATTTTTAAAAGTCAACCGAACACTAGCCAAAGGAGAAGGAAACAAAATAATTTTCCAAACACCGAAAACAAAGAAAAGTGCTCGCACAATTGTTTTAGACCCTCAAACTGTTCAAGTTCTAAAAGATTGGAAAGTTTATAGCACCAAAGGCTTACTTTTCAAAAATGAGAACGGAGACCCTAAAAGCATTGTCCATGTAAATAATATGCTCAATCGTATTTGGAGAAGATACCCCGGCTTCAAACGGATTACCCCTCACGGTTTTAGACACACTCACTGCTCTCTTCTCTTTGAAGCTGGGGCAAGTGTTAAAGAAGTTCAGGAACGGCTTGGTCACGAGAATATTCAAACAACCATGGATATTTACGCCCACGTTACACAAAACGCAAAGAATGAAGTGGCCAATAAATTCGCATCCTATATTGGTTTTTAAAATATGGGTACCAAAGTGGGTACCAAAACAAAAATAAGACTCTCCGAAACTCTCGGAAAGCCTTATTTCATCGTCTTTTAGGACTTATTTAGCGATTGGGTAAACAGAAACTTGTTTTTTATCGCGTCCTTTACGTTCAAAGCGAACAACACCTTCAACTTTAGCGAAAAGTGTATCGTCACCTCCGCGACCTACGTTCACACCTGGGTAGATGTGAGTACCGCGTTGACGGTAAAGAATAGATCCACCAGTTACAGTTTGTCCGTCAGCAGCTTTTGCTCCAAGACGTTTCGCTTGTGAATCGCGTCCGTTAGATGTAGAACCTCCACCTTTTTTGTGGGCGAATAATTGCAAGTTAGCAAGATTCATTTTCAACATAATTGTTTTCCTCCATATTAGCTTTCAGTGATCACTTTTGTTTGTACAAACTCCGACGAGTCTTCCGCCAAATTTGCCATTCCGAGAAAGAAGGACTCAAAAAAGAGTTGAACCATCTCTCTCTGGTGAGGGGGGATACTTTGTGGAATTTCCACGCGTAGAAAACCACCCTCGGTTTCGTTTAATTCTAGATGTGGTTCGAAGCCTGCAAATTTCTCAATTGAATTTACAAAATTAATAGCAAGCGTAGAAACCGACGCACACACGACATCAAAGCCGTACTCGCCACTGGCAGCATGTCCAGTAATTTCTGCACTCCTCAGCTCGCCATCTTCGGCTTTTTCAAAGACTGCTTGTATCATGTGTTCACCTCTAATTAAGCGTTGATTGCATTAATGACAACTTTTGTGTAAGGTTGACGGTGACCTTGTTTACGATGGCTACCTTTTTTAGGTTTGTATTTAAAAGTTACAACTTTCTTTTGTTTTCCTTGTTTTTCAACAGTTCCAACTACAGAAGCGCCAGCGATTACAGGAGTTCCAAGGACAGTTTTTTCACCACCTACAAGAACAACTTCGTCAAAAGTAACTTCTTGACCTGCTTCAACATCTAACTTCTCAACGTAGATTGCTTGACCGACTTCAACCTTAACTTGTTTTCCGCCAGTTTTGATAATTGCGTATGTGCTCATTATGCACCTCCTATAAATTTTTTGGGTTTCCCCTTTTGTGAAGACTCGCCTAGCATCGTGGGGCGAACCACTTAAAACGATGATCGTGCGGTTGCACAGGATGTGCATAGTCAACTCTTACAGTTTACTCCATTCAAACTAAAAAAGCAAGAAAGAAGCATAATTTTTTAATATTTTTTTACAACAAATCTTCAATCAAGTCATCAACCTGATCTTGCTGGACTTGCGGTGTAATTTCTGTCACCTTGATTCCAGCAACAGCTCTTTCGACCAATCCGTCAATATCCAAACGTTGTTCATACTGCTCAACATTTTTGATTTTGGGATTGGTTTTTGGCCGATCCGGGGCAAAGATTGTACAACAGTCTTCAAAAGGTTGTATCGAGATGTCAAAGGTATCGATAGCCTGGGCAATGTCAATGATCTCCAATTTATCCATGGTCACTACTGGACGAATAATCGGTGTAGAGCTGACCGCATTGATAGCCTGCATACTCTCAACCGTCTGACTGGCCACCTGGCCTAGACTTTCACCATTGACAATGATTTGTCCGCCACGGACCTCACGAATGCGATCGGTAATCCGCAGCATAAACCGACGGGTCAGGGTCATCAAGTAAGCCTCGGGTGCCTTTTCCTTAATTTCCTCTTGAATTTCAGTAAAAGGAACTTCGATAAACTGGATATTACCGCCAAATTTAGTTAATTTCCGCGTCAAATCATGGGCTTTTTGCAAGGCACCAGGGCTGGTGTAAGGAGGACTGGCAAAATGAACAGCTTCAATCTCCACACCACGCTTGAGGGCTAGGTAACCAGCCACAGGAGAATCAATCCCCCCTGATAGCATCAACATCCCTTTACCAGAGGTGCCAACCGGCAAACCACCTGCAGCTCGAATCCGCTCATGCGTTAGATAGGCTGCCTCTTCCCGAATTTCTACTTGCAGATTAATATCCGGCCCCTTCATGGCAACCTTGGCATAGGGGAAGTTCCGAAAGACCACATCGCCCAAGGTCACATTCAACTCCCGAGAATCTTGTTCAAAGCTGTGGTCACTGCGCTTACTTGAAATCTTGAAAGTCATTCCTTCCTTATAAATAGACGTCATGATTTCCAAAACCGCCGCTTCCAGCGCCGGAATCGACTTATCCACCTTGTAGACCGGTGAGAAATTCTGGATCCCAAAAACCTCTTTTAAATTCTCAGCAACCGCCTCATAGTCGGTCCCATTCAAATAAACATGCGCCCGATCTCGATCAGCTGTAATTTCGATTCCTGGAAAAGGAGAAAGAACATCCTTGATATTGCGACGTAGTTGTTTAATAAAACGCATACGGTTTTTACCCTTGGTCGATAATTCCCCGTAACGCACCATAATTTCTGAATATTGCATCCTTAACGTACTTTCCTTGTCTGTTGGTAAATCAATTTAAAGGTGGTTAAAAACTGTTCCACCTGCGCCATCGTATTTTCCCGCGAGAAACTTAAGCGAACCGCAGAACTAGCCCTGTTCCCAGGAATTCCCATTGCAATCAGGGTTCCAGCCGGCTTCCCTGCCTTGGCCGAGCAGGCACTGGTTGTAGAAACAAAAATATCGTAGGCTTCTAAGGCATGTAACAGAACCTCGCCACGAACTCCCTTGATGCCGAAGGTTAGAATATTGGCACTGTGACCATCCAAGTCCGAAAAAAGCTCCACATCTTCATACTTGGCTAATTCTTGCAGCAGGCTAGACTTAATCGCTGCCAAACGCTCTTGAACAAACTCTCGCTCTTCCATGCTCAAACGCAAGGCCTTGGCCATAGCACCGATACCGGCAAGATTCTCAGTAGTCGACCGGCGCTCTCCCTCTTGCCCACCACCTGTCAGCAAGGGAGACAGCCGTTTTCCTTTTTTAAGATAAGCAAATCCGACACCCCGTAGCCCATGAAATTTGTGAGCCGAAAAACTGGCGAAATCAACGCGCTCCGGCAAGAACAAAGAGACATCTAGCTTACCAAGGGCTTGCACGGCATCGACATGGAGGGAAACCTTGGGCCAAGCCTCCAAAATCCGAGCCATCTCTGGAATTGGTTGAATACGTCCAATCTCATTATTCACAGCCATCACTGAAACCAAAATGGTATCCGGACGAATCTGCGCCGCAAAGCGCTCTAAATCGACCTGCCCCGTCTTATCAACCGGAATTTGCTCGACCTCAAACCCCTGTCCTACCAGCCATTGAGCGGATTCTGCCACCGCTGGATGCTCCACAACTGAGATCAAGATATGCCGTCCGAAATCCTGCTTTTCAAAGGCAACACCCTTGATAATCCAGTTATCAGCCTCAGTCCCGCCAGAGGTAAACACAATCTCTTGCGAATCCTTACCAAGCAAATCTGCAACCTGTTTGCGTGAAGCCTCCAAAAACCGATGAGCCTGATTACCTAGACGGTGCAAACTGGAAGGATTTCCCCAGATTTTCGAAGCAATTTCCGTATAAGTGGCCAAAACCTCCGGATAGGGTCTGGTAGTGGCCGCATTATCAAAATAAATCATTTACGACTCCTTGTATTCAATGTCTCCTATTTTATCATGAACCATTAAAAATAAGAACAGATAAGCCACAAATCCCAGACAACAAGGCTTCCTATTCTCTCCAAAAAGCGCTAACAATTTCGGCATTATCCCTTTTTGCCCTGGGAAAATCAAAAACCGCCCAACTTCAGGGCGATTTTTGATTCATGAACTTCAATCAATTTTTCAAGTGAGCCTTCACTCTGCTTCACCCGTACGCAACTCATTAATCGATAGTCAACTAAAGTCTGAGCCAGGAGGAGCGACCTCAAGACTTCTTTAGCATTACAAGGACTAGGTAGGACTGGTTACCTCCAACTTTCACCTGACATTCAGAATTTCAAAGAGATGTGTTCCTTTCTTTCTGCACATTTAGGCTACTTGTACACAACTTTAGCGTAAGCAACGAGCTTTTCACTCGTCAAAGTGCATCATAGCTTGGTTTTGCATTCCCGTTTCACCGCTTGTTGCAAAGCAAGGGATTCACGGGTTATTCCCCACTGGGGCGTCTATTATCACTACCGCCGTCTGTTGTTGATCTAGTTACGCATGGACTCCACGCTGTACGCACTCTTGCTA
This sequence comes from Streptococcus danieliae, assembly GCF_013415245.1. Taxonomy (GTDB): domain Bacteria; phylum Bacillota; class Bacilli; order Lactobacillales; family Streptococcaceae; genus Streptococcus; species Streptococcus danieliae_A. The sequence goes on from NZ_JACBXX010000125.1 coordinate 52,715, forward strand.
CTCTCTCACATCGCAACATCCAATTGTCACCAATCAGATAATTTCTTATCCTGACGCAGTATCCCACATCCAGCGAAACGAGATTTACGCATACAACCTTGGCAAGGTGTCAACCAATCTTCACCAAGTTACTTGAAAAATTGATTGAAATCCACGTAACATTATTTTACCACTCTAGAAATCAAAGTCAAATAAAAACTGTGCACCGGTACAAGCTGCTCGATCTCTATAGTTCTCGAACGGAAGGAAAACGCAGGTCCAGTTCAACCTTGAATTTTCTCCTCCCCCTAGCTATAATAAGAAGAGAAAGGAGACATGTAAACGTATGACAGAATTATCAAGACGCAACAAACAAAAACCCAAGAAACCCGTAATTGACAAGGAAAAAACCAAACAAAAACTCAACAGCGGCCTCAACGCCTTCCAGCGCACACTAGCGATTCTCGGAGGAATTCTCGGTCTCATTACAGCCTCCATCACGATCTATACCTTTATGAACCGAAACAATCCCACCAATGAAGGCAACTCTAACCCTGTTCAAACTATTATCCGGCAATTCCAAGGTAACCCCGAAACCCCGAGCTCTAGCAGCCAGGAAAAAACAGAAACCCTGGAATCCTCTACCCCTTCAAATGAAATTCCCACTACCAGTGAAAGTTCCAGCCAAATCCTAGAACCAGAAACGACAACACCTAGCACATCCCTTGAGACCCCAACCATCCCAAGCGAACAACCTGCTACAACTGAATAGGAAGAGAAGATTGGAAAGCGAATTTCCAGTCTTTTCTAAAAGCAAAATGCCTAAATCTCCTCCTCATTCAGAAAAATGGTAATATAAGAATAGAAACTCTAAGATGAAAAAGACTCTTATCGCCATAAAATCGGAAATTCTGAACACGATACCTATTCGCAGCAGTTTATCGACTTTATTATTACGGAGATAGAAAAAGACCCTCAAAACTTTGTTGAGAGTCTTAGGAAATCTAAATAAAAAGATAACCCCAGGCACATAGGAATGCTTAGCCAATGGCCTCCCCCCCTCTGGGACCCAGCGTTTATCCTTCACGAGTTACCATTGTTAAATAAATTATGACACATCAAAAATGTGTTGTAATTTATTTAGCAAAACATCCCACTCCTGCAAGGTTGATTAGGTCATGTTCGCTATCAAAGGAATCAAGAATTGACTCACTGGGCTCCTAAATGGAAGAACCTGGAATATTCTTCATATAGCACACAATATTTGGTCTAACAATATACAATGCTGTTAGACCAAATCAACTACTGCGTCAAAGGTATTTTGCTAATCAAAATACAAGAGTTAAGACTGTTGTCTCACTCCCTAACCACCTAGACTTGCTAAAAATTTTAGCTTGACTACTAATCTTGAGTAGGCGATTAATTTTATTTGCTAATGGGCTTGGAACTATTAGCAAAGTGATTTAAGAAGACTAAAGTCAGCTCCGTTTTAGCATAGACTACAATTTCAAGGAAATCTAATATTACATGAACTATTTTCCAAAGGGACAAAAAACATCTTTGTTATTCGAAACTTCCACCAAGATTTTTTGAATTTAAAGCTAGAGACTTCAACACACTATTCCATAAAAGATTTTAGAAAGATAATTATGATTACCAAAGAATTCGATACCATTACTGCTATTTCAACTCCCTTAGGGGAAGGGGCTATCGGAATTGTCCGACTTTCAGGGTCCGATAGTTTAACCATTTTGAAAAAAGTATTTAAGGGGAAAAATCTGGACCAGGTAGAAAGCCACACTCTTAATTACGGCCATATCATCGATCCCGATAAGGATGAGATTTTGGACGAGGTTATGGTGGGCATTATGCTGGCTCCTAAGACCTTTACCCGTGAGAATGTGGTTGAAATTAACACACATGGAGGGGTGGCTGTCACCAACGAGATTCTCCAGCTCCTCATCCGGCAGGGGGCACGTTTGGCTGAACCGGGTGAATTCACCAAACGCGCTTTTTTAAATGGCAGGGTCGACCTGACACAAGCCGAAGCGATTATGGATTTAATCCGTGCCAAAACCGATAAGGCCATGAATATCGCGGTTAAACAATTGGATGGCTCCCTCTCGCAATTGATCAATGACACGCGCCAGGAAATTCTCAATACGCTAGCCCAGGTTGAGGTGAACATTGATTATCCTGAATACGATGATGTCGAGGAAATGACAACCCAGCTCTTGCGGGAAAAAACAGCTGACTTTGAACAGTTGTTATCTTCACTGCTTCAGACGGCACGCCGGGGTAAAATTCTACGAGAAGGAATTACCACTGCCATTATCGGTCGGCCCAACGTTGGGAAATCCAGTCTGCTTAACAGTCTTCTAAGAGAAGATAAGGCCATCGTTACGGACATTGCCGGGACCACTCGGGATGTCATCGAGGAATATGTCAACATCCAGGGGATTCCACTCAAACTGATTGACACAGCTGGGATTCGCGAAACAGAAGATATCGTGGAACAGATTGGTGTGGAACGATCCCGCAAGGCCTTGCAAGAGGCTGACCTGGTTCTCCTCGTTTTAAACTCTAGCCAGACCTTGATGGATCAAGATCGGCAACTCTTGGAGTTGACCCAGGATATGAATCGAATTGTCCTTCTCAATAAAACCGACTTGGAAAGCCAGATTGAAAAAGATCAGTTGCCTGCTGATGCCATCCCTATCTCGGTTTTAAAACAAGACAATCTTGAAGCCATTGAAGAACGGATCAACCAGCTCTTCTTTGAAAATGCTGGTTTGGTGGAACAGGATGCCACCTACCTGTCTAATTCACGGCACATCAGTCTAATTGAAAAAGCCCTAGCGAGCCTGCAGGCAGTCAACGAAGGCCTAGCTCTCGGAATGCCGGTTGACCTGCTCCAGGTTGATCTCACCCGCACCTGGGAAATTCTAGGAGAGATTACCGGAGACGCTGCTCCTGATGAACTGATTACCCAACTCTTCTCCCAGTTCTGTTTAGGAAAATAAGTCATCTTTTCTTTTATAAAATGGTTCTATAATAAGTTGTGTGGAAAGCTTTCTCTCCATGCAACTTTTTTTGTAATTCAGAGTGCAAAAAAAAGCAATTCCTAGTAAACTGATAAGTGGAAAAAACATCAGAATAGGAATTGCTTTATATGGACTATAATACTCAAAAATTACTCGGAATTCAAGACCTAGACATTACTTTTAAAGAAGAATG
>NZ_JACBXX010000149.1 GCF_013415245.1 Streptococcus danieliae
AATCGTTATGTATCAGCACAAGATATAGCTTTAGAACTGGCCAATTATAGCCCTGTGTTGATGGAAACTTGGAACCTTTATCAACTGCTACTTGGATATTTTAAGGAAAGAAATGCGGACTACTTTTTTGACTTGATTCGAGAGAGCCAAAATTCAGAGCTCCTCCCTCAAAGCTTTCGTGATAAGCTAGCTTTTCTTTTAAAGAAGGAAGAATCTATCCGTCTAGCCCTTTCTGTGCCTTACAATAATGGCCTCGTTGAAGGAACTAATAATAAAATTAAGCTTCTGAAGCGCTCTGCTTTCGGCTATCGGAAACATGAGCATTTATTTGCCAGAGTTTACTGGATGCAATCTCCTGCTGTCCACTCTATCTAAAAATCCTCCCCTCTAAGGAGGGGAGGGCGTGTATCATAGGCTTCTGAAGAATTAGAAGAAATGCGCAACCTAGTGGTGAAAAGATTCCAAGCTTGCCAGCTTGGAATCGGGGGGAGTCGGGAAACTTCGGTTCCCGACTAAGGCATGGAACTCGTTAGAGGTCGCTGCCGTCCCCCACCACAGGGGAAGCATCTCATAGAAATTCGAAAGAAGCCAGGGTACAGTCATTAAAAAGCTACAATTATCAAATTCCATGACTATCGGTTTTCAGGAATTCCACACAACTTGCAAAAGAACCTTATTAAGCACAAGGAGACTGACTGCGGTTGGTCTTTTTTTGCATTTTAGCCTATAATATAGTTAGTCATTGAAGTTCGCTATCTCATTTAGAAGGGGGTGTCTTTATGAATCTGAAAAATTTTTTCCGTCGTATCTTTTATGCCTTTCTGGCAGTCTATTCAATCCCTCTGTTTCTATCTGTTTTTAAACATTTTTTTAGTGGTAATTATGTTCAAGCGGTTTTGAATCTTGTTTTTTTACTGGTGATCATTTTAGTCCTTCTTGATTGGTATTTTCCAATGAAATGAAAATTGGGAATGGATTTGTAAAATTGAATAAGTAGTTATTGAAAGGATTGAGTCTGGGATTGTCTAGGATTCGGTCCTTTTTTTATTTTTTTGCTACAGTTGTAACAAAAGACCAGGGGCTTTTGAGATCGATTCCCAATAATGAGACGATTTGTGGTAAAATGGTAAAGAATGTAACACAACATTCACTATAAAAATATGAGGTGAAAACATGGTAACAATTGTTTTGTTTGTTTTTGCCGTCATCATTGGTTTAGGAGTCGGAAGTGTCATTGGTTTAAAAGCAACAACCAAGAAGCAAGAAGAAGCAGAATTGACACTTTTAAATGCTGAGCAAGAAGCGACTACAGTTCGTGGTCAGGCGGAACGAGAAGCGAAATTATTTATAAAGGAAGCCAATCGTGAAGTCAAGGCCCTTAGAAAAGAAGCTTTGCTAGAGGCAAAAGAAGAAGCTCGGAAATATCGAGAAGATGTTGCCGCTGAATTCAAAACAGAACGTCAAGAGTTAAAGGAAATTGAAAGTCGTTTGACCCAACGAGCGGGAAACTTGGATCGTAAAGATGAAAAGTTAACCCGTAAAGAAGAATTGTTGGATCAAAAAGAACAAGCTCTTGATGGTCAATCTAAACAAATTGATGCACGTCAGGAACGTGTTGCCGCTCTGGAATCAGAGGGGCGTGCAGAGTTGGAACGGATTGCTAGTTTAACTCCAGAACAGGCTAAGGCACAGATTTTGGAAGAAACAGAAGTGAAGCTAACATCTGAGATTGCCGCACGAGTTCGGGAAGCTGAATGGGAAATCAAGGAACGTTCCAACAAAGTAGCCAAGGATATCTTGTCACAAGCCATGCAACGAATGGCAGGTGAGTTTGTCTCCGATCAGACCAATGCCATTGTTCATTTACCGGATGATAATATGAAGGGACGGATTATTGGTCGTGAGGGTCGAAATATTCGCACCTTTGAAAGTTTGACCGGAATTGATGTCTTGATTGACGATACTCCAGAAGTGGTTGTTCTTTCAGGTTTTGATCCGATTCGACGTGAAATTGCGCGAATGACCATGGAAGCTTTGATCAAAGATGGTCGGATTCATCCAGCCCGGATCGAGGAGCTGGTTGAGAAAAATCGTGTGGAGATGGACCAACGCATTCGGGAGTATGGTGAAAATGCCGCTTTCGAAATCGGAGCTCCCAACCTGCATCCAGACTTGATGAAGATGATGGGGCGCTTGCAATTTCGAACTTCCTATGGACAGAATGTCCTCCGGCATTCCATTGAGGTTGCTAAGCTTTCAGGAATCATTGCCAGTGAACTGGGTGAAAATCCGACTTTGGCTCGTCGTGCTGGTTTCCTACACGATCTTGGAAAAGCGATTGACCGGGAAGTGGAAGGTAGCCATGTTGAGATCGGGACCGAGTTGGCGCGGAAATACAAGGAGCATCCAGTGGTCATCAATGCGATTGCCAGTCACCATGGCGACGTTGAGCCAACATCGACCATTGCTGTGATTGTAGCAGCGGCTGATGCACTTAGCGCAGCGCGTCCAGGTGCTCGTAGTGAATCCTTGGAGAACTACATCCAACGCTTACGTGACTTGGAGGATATTGCGACTGAATTTGAAGGTGTTAAATCAAGTTTTGCCCTCCAGGCAGGTCGTGAGATTCGGATTATGGTAAATCCACAACAGCTGAAGGACGATCAAATGACCGTCTTGGCTCATAAGATTCGTGAAAAAATCGAAGCGAATCTGGAATATCCAGGAAATATCAAGGTAACCGTCATTCGCGAAACACGCGCAATCGAGTATGCCAAATAATACTGATAAGGCTAGGACAAAAGTTCTTAGCCTTTTTCGCAACCTCTCATATCTATGGTTGTGAAAACCTGTTGAAAAAGGGAGGCTTTTTTGGTAGACTAGGTTTTAAAGACAATGAAGGAGAACTCATGGCTGATCGTGGCTTATTAATAGTTTTTTCCGGTCCATCCGGTGTAGGTAAAGGGACCGTTAGACGAGAGATTTTTGAAAGTTCAGAGAATCAATTTCAATATTCTGTGTCCATGACGACTCGCGCACAAAGACCTGGAGAGGTCGATGGAGTAGATTATTTCTTCCGAACTCGCGAAGAGTTTGAAGAATTAATTCGTCAAGGCCAAATGTTGGAATATGCAGAATATGTTGGAAACTACTATGGAACTCCCTTAAATTATGTAAACGAAACCTTGGATAAAGGCATTGATGTCTTTTTAGAGATTGAGGTTCAAGGAGCACTCCAGGTTAAGCAAAAAGTGCCGGATGCGGTCTTTATCTTCCTGACCCCACCTGATTTAGATGAATTACAGGGGCGTTTGGTTGGCCGAGGTACAGATTCAGCCGATGTTATTGCCCAACGCATAGACAAGGCTAAGGAAGAAATTGCCCTGATGCGGGAGTATGATTATGCGATTGTCAATGATGAAGTCTCCCTCGCTGCCGAGCGTGTGAAGCGTGTAATTGAAGCGGAACATTTCCGTGTGGACCGTGTGATTGGCCACTACCAAGACATGGTTCGTGACACTGTAACCGTTCGCTAAACTGTTAGAAAAAAGGTATCCCTAATATGATGTTGAAACCCTCTATTGACACCCTTCTTGATAAGGTGCCATCGAAATATTCACTAGTTATTCTTGAGGCCAAACGGGCCCATGAATTAGAAGCCGGTGCGAAAGCGACACAAGATTTCAAATCGGTAAAATCAACCCTTCGTGCTTTAGAAGAAATTGAAGCAGGAAATGTTGTAATCCACCCAAACCCAGAAGAAAAACGCGAAATGGTTCGTTTGAAAGCTGAATTAGAGCGCAAACGCCAAGAAGAAGAAGAAAAGAAAATTAAAGAACAAATCGCCAAAGAAAAAGAAGAAGGCGGAAAAATCTAAGATACCAGACCTAGAGGTATTTCAGAAGTTATCAGTGAGGGAGCCAGTTGGGACACGGATTAGGAAAGGTCCCAAGGTCTCCCTTTTTGAGCCTTTTAAGGAGGAAATATGTGGATCCATGTCATTGTAGACGTCCCAACGGGCCAGACGGATCATCCCTTTACTTATCGGGTACCTGCCCAGTGGCAGGCAAGTGTTAAGGTGGGGGTTCGGGTCCACGTTCCTTTTGGGATTGGGAACCGGTTAATTCAAGGGGTTGTAGTAGCTCTTGATGTTGAGCCAACTGAAGGGTTTGACATTAAGGATATTGCAGCGGTTTTGGATGAAGAACCCGTGCTGACTGCCGAGCAATTGTGGTTGGTGGAGCAATTACGTCATCAGGTTTTTTCCTTTAAAATCCAACTCTTAAAAACCATGATGCCCAGTCTCCTCCAATCCCAGTATGATAAACTCTACCAACCGACAGAGGAGCTTGGAGCAGAGGCACGCCGGCGTTTGTTTCCAAATGGAACAGAGCGCCAGGCTTCAAAAATGAATCCGGAGGAGCTGGCAGAAATCCAAAAATTGGTTGCTAAAAAGCAGGTTGAAGTGAAGTATCTAGCCTCGGATCAAGCTTCTCTAAAATATGAAAATTGGTATCGGCCAGTCCCTGAGGTTCTGGAATCCCTTGTCATCAGCAAACAAGCCAAACGACGTTTGGAGGCCAGGGACTATCTTTTGCAGATGTCTGATGAGGGGCGTTTGGCAGACTTTAATAAAGAATTTTCTAGCGCCATTGCCAAATATTTCCGAGAGGCGGGAGCGATTGAAGTATATTCTAAAAGCATTTCTCGCTCAGCTAGTTTTTTTGAGGGGGTGGAGCCAACCCAGCCTCCAGTTTTAAATTCCCAGCAGGCTGAAGCCAAACGCTTGATTTTGGGGCATGTTGGCGAGAAGAAGACCCAGCCGGTGCTCTTAGAGGGGATTACGGGAAGTGGAAAAACGGAAGTTTATCTGCAGGTGATTGAACAGGTTCTCAAAGATGGGAAAAATGCCATTGTCCTAGTCCCAGAGATTTCCCTAACCCCACAGATGACCAAGGGCTTTATTGCCCGTTTTGGTCATCAGGTGGCGATTCTCCACTCGGGACTATCCGCTGGCGAGAAATATGACGAATGGTGGAAAATTGCGCATGGCCAAGCCCGAGTGGTGATTGGGGCCCGGTCGGCCATCTTTGCTCCGCTGCGAAATATTGGCATTATTATCATTGATGAGGAACACGAGTCTAGCTATAAGCAGGATAACAATCCCCGTTACCACGCGCGGGAAGTGGCTCAGTTGCGAGCTCAGTATCACCAGGCTGCCCTGGTTCTGGGGTCCGCAACCCCGAGTCTCGAATCCCGGGCGCGTGCTTCCAAAGGAGTTTATGACTTTGTGGCTTTAAGTCAGCGGGCCAATCCCTTGGCAATGATTCCGTCGGTTGAAGTTATTGATTTGCGGGATTATCGGACGACCAAGGAGGATCGAAATATTAGCCCGCCTCTCTTGGAGGCCTTGAAAGAGACTCTAGGACGAGATGAACAGGCAGTGCTGATGTTGAACCGCCGTGGTTACTCGAGTTTCATGATGTGTCGGGTTTGTGGCGAGGTCGACACCTGTCCCAACTGTGATATTTCCTTGACCCTGCATTTATCCACGCGCACCATGAATTGCCATTATTGTGATTTTCGCAAAGGTATTCCACAAACCTGTCCCAACTGCCAGAGCCAGGATATCCATTATTATGGTACTGGGACGGAAAAAGCGCAAAAAGAGTTGGAGCTTCTGTTACCAGAAGCGCGTGTCTTGCGGATGGATGTAGACACCACTCGGAAAAAGGGAAGTCATGAAAAAATCTTGGCTAAGTTTGGAAAAGGGGAGGCTGACATTCTACTTGGAACTCAAATGATTGCAAAGGGTTTGGATTTCCCTAATGTGACCTTGGTAGGAGTCCTCAATGCAGATACGGGTATCCATTTGCCCGACTTCAGGTCGTCAGAACGAACCTTCCAATTGTTAACCCAGGTGGCGGGTCGGGCTGGACGGGCTACCAAGCCGGGGAAGGTCTACCTCCAAACCTATAATCCAGACCACTATGCCATCCAATACGCCTCCAAACAAGACTATGAAGGCTTTTACCAAGAAGAAATGCGGATTCGAAAAATGGCGGCCTACCCTCCCTATTTTTATACGGTTGCCCTCCATTTTTCCCATAAGGATCCTAAACTTGTGGAAAAAATAGCCTACCAAGCACTTGGAACCTTGCGACAGTTTCTGAGTCCTAATGCCATTCTTTTGGGGCCGACGCCATCGACGATTAGCCGGACCCATAACTTGTACCACTATCACATTATGATCAAATACCGGCAGGAACCACGACTAGAAGCCGTTTTAAACCATATCCTAGAGATTAGTCAGACAAAAGAATTTCAAGCGGTTCGACTCACCATTGACCACGAACCCCAGTAACGAGAAAGGAAAAAGCGATGAAAATAATTTTTATGGGGACCCCTGCCTTTGCGGCGACAGTCCTAGAAGGTTTGTTAGGAGATGATCGGTACCAGATTCAAGCAGTTGTAACCCAACCGGATCGCTTGGTCGGGCGTAAACGGGAGTTGAAGATGACTCCTGTCAAAGAACTAGCCCTGGCCAACGACTTGCCTGTGTACCAGCCGGAGAAACTTTCAGGTAGTGCAGAGTTGGAGGAGCTGATGACCTTAGATGCAGATGGGATTGTCACCGCAGCCTTTGGCCAGTTCCTACCTACCAAACTATTAAATGCTTTTGATTTTTCTGTGAATGTCCACGCCTCCCTCTTGCCTAAATACCGTGGTGGAGCACCGATCCATTATGCCCTCATCAATGGTGATGAAAAAGCCGGAGTGACCTTGATGGAGATGGTCAAGGAGATGGATGCTGGCGATATGATTGCCCAGGATTCACTTCCGATTGAAGAGAGTGATACAGTTGGAAGCCTATTTGAAAAATTGGCGATTCTAGGTCGGGACTTGTTACTGGCTCAGTTGGAACCCTATGTTCAAGGAGCTCTCAAACCGATTCCGCAAGATCCAGCCGAAGTGACTTTTTCTCCCAATATTCAACCAGAAGAGGAGCGCTTGGACTGGAACAAGACGGCAGTTCAAGTCTTTAACCAGGTTCGGGGGATGAATCCTTGGCCTGTAGCGCATACCTATTGGCAGGATCAACGCCTGAAAGTTCATGCCGTTAAGGTGGTGGATGGCCAAGGTCCTGCCGGAGCGATTATTTACCGTGATAAAAAAGCCCTCCATGTAGCAGCTGGAGAAGGAGCCATTGCTTTGGAAGTGGTTCAACCTTTCGGTAAAGGCAAGATGACTGTCCAAGACTTTTTGAATGGTCTAGGACGCGATGTGAAAGTAGGCGATCGATTTGAGTAAGCAAGTAACCGCTCGGTCTCTGGCTTTGGAGATCCTTGAAGCTGTTTTGGATCAAGGAGCCTATGCCAACCTGGCGCTTCATAAAGCCCTGCAAAAAACCTCCTTATCTTCTGCAGATAAGGCCCTGGTAACAGAACTTGTCTATGGCACCCTAACCCGCAAGATTACCTTGGAATGGCACCTGTCCTTTTTTGTCGAAGATCGGGACAAATTAGACTCGCCCATTTATCCTGTTTTGCTGATGACCTTGTATCAGATGCTTTATTTGGAAAAAATTCCCAATCGGGCAGCCATCCACCAGGCAGTGGAATTGGTCAAAAAAAGACTACACCCTGCAGCCAGCGGTTATGTTAATGCCATTCTTAGAAAAATTGAGAGTCAGGGATTGCAAGACCCGGCTAAGATTAAACGCCTCAATAAACGTCTATCTATCCTCTATTCCCTACCCGTCTGGCTGGTTCGCGACCTGCTTGAGGAATACGGGAATGAGCGTGGAGAGGCGCTGATGGAAAGTCTCCTCTGGAAAAATCGTGCCAGCTTACGGGTTAAGGATCTAGCTGAAAAAGACCGGCTCAAGGAATTACTAGGAGCCAGAGATTCAGAGATTTCTCCCTTTGGTCTGGTCAAGGATCAGGGACAGTTTGCAGCTAGCCAGGCCTTCCAAGAAGGTCTGGTTACCATCCAAGATGAATCGAGTCAATTAGTAGCTCCAACCCTAGCCTTGGAAGGTTGGGAAAGAGTCCTTGATGCCTGCAGCGCGCCGGGAGGAAAAACAACCCACATTGCGACTTATTTAGACCAGGGCCAGGTTACTGCCCTAGACCTTTATGACCATAAACTCGCTCTGATTGAAGAAAATGCACAGCGACTAGGTCTGGCAGATCGGATTCAGACCAAGCGCCTGGATGCTCGAGAGGTTCATAAGGCTTTCCCTAAAGGAAGCTTTGATAAGATTTTAGTGGATGCTCCCTGTTCCGGGATTGGTCTCCTGCGTCGGAAACCAGATATCCGCTACCGCAAGAGTCGTGAAGATTTGGACCAGCTGCAAGAAATCCAATTGCAGATTTTGGATAGCGTTTGTCAAACCTTGCAGGAAGGTGGTATAATAACGTATAGTACTTGTACAATTTTTTCAAAAGAAAATCAGCAAGTTATCCAAAAGTTTTTAGAAGGACACCCTGATTTTGAACAGGTTCCTTTAGTTCATCCTAAGACAGAGATGATGGTAGATGGCTGTCTTCTAATCACACCCGAGTTGTTTGGGACGGATGGATTTTTTATCAGCCAACTAAGAAAGAAATCCTGATTGAAGGAGGAAATAATAAGACATGGAGATTGCATTGTTGACAGACGTAGGGCAGAGACGCTCTAACAATCAAGATTTTGTCAATCAATTTCGCAACCAAGCGGGAAATCCTTTAATTGTATTAGCAGATGGAATGGGCGGACACCGAGCAGGGAATATCGCCAGCGAAATGGCCGTGACCGATTTGGGGGCAGCCTGGGTTAACACGGATATCAATTCCATTGACCAGATGCGTTCCTGGTTTGAAACCCACTTGGAAGAAGAAAATAAAAAAATCCATGCCATGGGGCAAGAAGAAGAATTTCGCGGTATGGGGACAACCCTAGAAGCGGTTGTAATTATTGGCAATCAAGCCGTCTTTGCCCATGTTGGGGATTCTCGTGTGAGTATTTGGAACCAGCAAGACTACATTCAACTAACCAGTGACCATTCCTTGGTGAATGAATTGTTAAAAGCAGGTCAGATCACCGAAGAGGAAGCTCGGAATCATCCGCAGAAGAATATTATTACCCAATCAATTGGCCAACAAGATCCTGTAAAACCAGACATTGGTTTGGTGGTCTTGCAAGACGGAGACTATTTGGTTATTAATAGTGACGGTTTGAGCAATATGGTGACCAACCAGCAAATCCAAGAGGTCTTGGCTGCTGACTTAAGCTTGGATGAAAAGGCCAAAACACTGGTTTACGCGGCTAATGCAGCAGGAGGTTTGGATAATATTTCTGTCGCTCTTGTTCGTTACCAAGAGGAGGCCCAGCCATGATTCAAATCGGAAAAATCTTTGCCGGCCGTTACAAGATCATGGAGCAGATTGGTCGAGGCGGGATGGCCGATGTTTATCTGGCCAAAGACCTCATTTTAGATGGGGAAGAGGTCGCCGTTAAGGTCCTGCGGACCAACTATCAGACAGACCCTGTTGCTGTCGCTCGTTTTCAGCGAGAAGCCAAGGCGATGGCGGAATTGGACCATCCCAATATTGTTCGCATCACCGATATTGGTGAGGAGGACGGCCAGCAATACTTAGCGATGGAATATGTTTCCGGACTTGATTTGAAACGTTACATCAAGGACAAGGCGCCACTCAGCAATGAAGAAGCTGTTCGAATCATGGGAGAAATCCTTTTGGCCATGCGTTTAGCCCATATGCGAGGAATTGTTCACCGGGATCTAAAACCTCAGAACATTCTGTTGACCAAGGGCGGGACGGTTAAGGTGACCGACTTTGGGATTGCCGTAGCCTTTGCGGAGACGAGTTTAACCCAAACCAACTCCATGTTAGGGAGTGTCCACTATCTTTCCCCAGAGCAGGCGCGTGGTTCCAAGGCGACGGTTCAGTCAGACATCTATGCCATGGGAATTATTTTCTATGAGATGTTGACAGGCCATATTCCTTATGATGGCGACAGTGCGGTGACCATCGCCCTTCAACACTTTCAAAAACCTCTGCCTTCTATTCGGGCGGAGAATTCCCGCGTGGTCAATCCTGTTGAAAACATCGTGATTAAGGCCACAGCTAAGAAATTAGAAGATCGTTACAAAACCGTCGCGGAAATGTATTTGGACCTTTCAACCAGTCTTTCCTATGAGCGGCGCAATGAACCGATTTTGCATTTTGCCGAAAAGGAATCCGAAGTTAAAACCCTTCCGAAATCAACAGCAGCTCCGAAAGTAGCACCGGTTCCGGCTAGGTCTGTTGAACCTGCTGTGAAAAAGGACGAGCCTGTAGAGCCACGGCCACGTCCGCAACTCAGTAATAAGAATAAGGCTACAGCTGCTCCAAAAATGAAGCATAAACGCCGTATTCGGATGCGGTATAAGGTGGTCTTTGGAGCCTTTATCCTGGTGGTGTTAGCGGTCTTATCGCTCATTTTTTTAAGTCCATCGTCGGCTATTATTCCGCAAGTTGAAAACATGCCTCTAGCGGATGCGCGGAATCAGATTGAGAAGGCGGGCCTTGTTGTTGGGAATGTTTCGGAGGAAGCTTCCATTGACATTGAGCCTGGCAATGTGATTCGGACCAATCCCAAGTCAGGAACTCAAAGACGCGAGGGATCGACAGTTGATTTGATTGTTTCTGCAGAAGGAACCCGTTTTAAGATGGAGAACCTGGTCGGCAAGTCCTTAAGTGAGGCAGAGCGGATCCTTCGCGAAGAGCACCAGGTGCCGGATCGCTTGATTCAAATTGAAGAAGTTGAGGATAGTTATGAGGAAGCTGGCACTGTTTTAGCCCAAACGCCTGAGGCGGGGACAGAGTTTGATCCAACGGGACGGACGAAAATTGTGCTACAGGTGGCCCAGCAAACGACTTCTATTGAAATGCCAGACTTTACCAATATGACCTATCGTGATGCGCGTGATACCTTGATTAATTTGGGCGTTCCCGTCAATCGGATTAGTCGCCGGGTTACCAATGATCTAACTGCAACCCAGTCAGACATCATTGTCCGGCAAAATCCTCTAGCAGGAAATATTATCGATGTCAAATCCGCTCATATTGAGTTGACAGTTGCTGCGGTTGTGCAGAACCAGACGATTTATCCGTCTAGCTCCAGCAATCCCCCTAGCACATCCTCACTACCAACAGTTTCAGAGTCAGAAGAAACGATAGAAACTTCGGAATCATCTGTTGAATCCTCATCTAGCAGTCGGACTGAATCTAGTTCGAGCCTTCCAGATGAGGAATAAGCAAAAGAGGGGATTAGATTGGAGTTGGCTCCGCAATCAACTACTGCATCAAAGTTATTTTGCGAATTAAAAAACAAGAGGCTAGACTTTTGTCACAGCCTCTTGTTTTGCTTGTTCAATCGGGGTTGTGACTGTTCTTGTGTCAAGCGATTTGATACAATGAGAAGGTAAAGGAGCCTTGTGATGAGAAAAATTCATTTTTTTGTGTTAATTGAGTTGATCCTGGTGACGCTTGCTCTTTTAACCATGTTTTCAGATGATGTAACACGAGGGGTTTGGTTTCTAATTCTTTGTTTGTTGCTGTATCACTATTACCGAGTGGATAGTCAATCCAATTTGCTGGTTGTTGCTCTATTTTTGTTTTTCTTTTTGGCGATGAGCATTAATCCCTTTGGGATGGCAGCCATTGTTTTTGCCATTGTTTATGGATTTACAGCGACCCTTCCCTATCTCTACCGGGAGCACCGTTCCCAGTCTAGCGGTCTTCAGGTGCCGGGGGAGAAGACAAGGAATACCTGGATTGGGGATCTGTCCTATTTCTTAGGCGAAGATCAGTCCTTTGAAGACTTGCACCTTGTCCGCTTTAGTGGGAATGATACCATTTATTTGGACGAGGTTGTTTTGGGGCAGGAATCCAACCTAGTCCTCATTCAGAAGGTTGTGGGTGATATCCGGGTCTATGTTCCCATTGATATTGCGGTTGATCTATCGGTGAATACGCTTTATGGAGATGTTAAATTTTTCGAGGATCACTATAGTCTTCGAAATGAGCACTTGCGGGTTAGTAGTCCCGATTTGGAGAAGGCCAATCGCTCGGTTAAATTGGTCTTCACAAATCTCCTTGGCAACGTCGAGGTGATTCGGCGATGAGAAAAGGAATCTACTTTTTTATCTTTAGTGCAACCTTTGGCCTACTTTTTTTCTTAATTATAAAATTTTTAGAGGTATTGAACTATAACTGGGCTGAGATCTGGTTAAGGGATTGGATTGGTCTCCAGATTTTGGCCATGTTGGTTGTCCTGTCTCTAGGTGCCGTTGCCTTGGCTTTCTTGGCACAGGTTTGGCGGGCCCAGACCATTCGGGCACGTCTGCATCCAGCCTTGGAACAGATTCGAAAAGGCCAGACCTACACCAGTTTGGATGATCCTGTTCTGGACTCGGACCTACGAGCCTTAGGCCAGTCCATTCACAGCTTGCAACAGAAACGGCAGGAAACAGAGAATGAGAATTTGGTTGAAAAAGCTAAGGTTGTCACCCAGGAGCGTCAGCGGATTGCCCGGGATCTCCATGATACGGTGAGTCAGGAACTCTTTGCGGCTAGCATGATTGTGTCTGGTTTGCGGCAGTCAAGCTTGGATGCAGCTGGTATTCAAAAGGAGTTGCAGGGGGTAGAAGGGATCCTCAATACTGCTCAAAATGATTTGCGGATTTTGCTGCTACACCTACGGCCGCGGGAATTGGAAGGACGGAATCTGGTGTCCGCCTTGGAAACCTTGTTAGCCGAGGTGGAAGAAAAGAGTCTTTTGAAGATTCGCTTAGAGGTGTCAGTCGACCAGCTGCCTTCGGAAATTGAAAATCATTGCTATCGGATTGTGCAAGAATTTATCAGCAATACCTTACGCCATGCTCAAGCTCAACATTTGGAAGTCTACCTCAAACAGACAGCTGGCCAATTACAATTGAAAATGGTGGATGATGGCTTGGGCTTCAATCAACAGGAGAATAAAGAATTCCATTACGGACTAGCCAATATGGAAGAGCGGGTGGAAGATATGGCTGGTCGGATGACCCTCAGAACAGCTCCCTATCAGGGAGTCGCGATTGATATTCGCATACCAATTTTAAAGGGAGAGCAAGATGAAAATTCTATTAGTGGATGATCACGAAATGGTCCGCTTAGGACTTAAAAGCTACCTTAATTTGCAGGTAGATACCTTGGTGATCGGCGAAGCTAGTAATGGGAAAGAAGGTTTGGAATTAGCTTTGGAGCTACGGCCAGACGTCATTGTGATGGACCTATTAATGCCAGACATGGACGGCATTCAAGCCACTCTTTCGATTTTGGAATCCTGGCCCGAGGCCAAAATCCTGATTTTGACTTCCTACCTGGATAATGAAAAAATTTATCCAGTACTGGAAGCAGGAGCCAAGGGCTATATTCTAAAAACATCTACAGCTGATGAAATTTTCAGTGCCATTCGGCGGGTGTCTCTAGGAGAAATGGCGATTCAGACTGAAGTGTCACAAAAGTTTGAACACCATCGTCTCAATCGTCCCTTGCATGAGGACCTAACCCCGCGCGAGCGTGACATTCTAGCGCTTTTAGCTAAGGGCTACGAAAATCAGCGCATCGCCGATGAACTTTTTATTTCATTAAAAACAGTTAAAACACATGTATCAAATATTCTTTCGAAATTAGCGGTTAGTGATCGCACGCAGGCGGTTATTTATGCCTTTCAGCATCATTTAGTGCAATCGGACGAGGATTGGTTATAGGAGTGAAGATGAATACAAAAACAAAATACAAGGCAAAAAAAATCAAGGTTGTTTTTTTCGATATCGATGATACCTTACGCGTTAAGGAAACGGGCTTTGTTCCGGATTCGGTTCAACGTGTTTTTGCGGATTTGAAAAAAGCTGGCATTAAGGTGGGGATTGCGACAGGGCGCTCACCGCTTGGTCTGGTCCCAGAAATCCGGGCTTTAAAACCAGATTATTGGGTGACCATCAATGGTGCCTATGTTGAAGATGCTAAAGGAGAGGTGGTTGCGAGTCAGCCGATTGCAGAAGAACAAGTTGTAGCCTATAAAGCCTGGGCAGCACAAGAGGGAATCGCATTTGGTTTGGTTGGGAAAGATCAGGCTAGTCTGTCTGAGCGTTCGCCACTAATTAATGAGGCCATCGACATTATCTATCCTGATTTAGCGATTGATCCGAACTTGGATCAAAAAGAAGCTATCTACCAAATGTGGACCTTTGAGGATGAAGGACAGGAGTTAGCCCTACCGGAAGACTTAGCTCAAGACCTCCGCTTGGTTCGTTGGCATCCGAATTCCTGTGATGTGGTTATTAAGGAGATGTCAAAGGCAGTTGGCGTTGAAAAAGTCCTGACTAGCCTCAACCTCAAACCGGAAAATCTGCTTGTTTTTGGAGACGGCCTCAATGATCTAGAATTATTTGATTTTGCTGGCTTGGCAGTTGCCATGGGAGGAGCCCTGGACTCCGTCAAAGACAAGGCCGACTATGTGACCAAAACCGTTGAGGAAGACGGCATTGAGCATGCCCTGGTTGAAATGGGCTTGATCCCCAAAATCCTACAGTTTCCACAATTGGATTTGTCGCAAGTAAAAGGTCCGGTGGTTCAGCTGGAAACCAATCTTGGGACCATGAAGATCCAGCTGTTCCCAGATCACGCTCCCAAAACCGTGGCTAACTTTTTAGCCCTAGCCAAGGACGAGTATTATGAAGGTGTGACCTTCCATCGTATTATCGAAGACTTCATGATCCAAGGTGGTGATCCAACCGGTACTGGAATGGGCGGGGAATCCATCTATGGTGGTGAATTTGAAGACGAATTCCACGAGGAACTTTACAATCTACGGGGAGCCTTGTCGATGGCCAATGCTGGCCCTAATACCAATGGGAGCCAATTCTTTATTGTTCAAAATACAGGCGGTACCTACAATAAAAAAGAATTGGAACGAGGCGGCTGGCCAGCTCCGATTGCCCAATACTATGCTGAAACCGGTGGGACTCCTCACCTGGATCGCTGCCATACCGTATTTGGCCAACTAGTGGATGCTGCTTCACTGGAAGTTCTTGATAGCATTGCCCAAGTTGCTGTTGATTCCATGGACAGACCACTAGAACCCGTAGTGATTTTGAAAATTGAGGTAGAGGAATGAGGATTGGTGAAAAATACAGGGGGGTTGTGAGCGGGATTCAACCTTACGGAGCCTTTGTAGAACTTGAAAATGGCAATACCGGCCTCATCCATATTTCAGAGATTCGGACGGGTTTTATTGAGAACATTGGCGAACTCCTCAGCGTTGGCCAATCCATTACGGTCCAAGTTGTCGATTATGATGAGTACACCGGTAAGGCCAGCCTATCCATGCGAACCTTGGAGGAAGAGAAACACCGTTTTCCGCGTCGCCGTCGCTTTACTAACGATCGTTACAAATCAGGCTTTCGTCCCTTGAGAAAGAACCTGTCTCACTGGACCCAAGAAGCCTTGGACTACCTTCGAAATCAAGAAGATTAGAAAAAACGCCGTAGATTCGTGTTTGCAAAACACGGACCTGCGGCGTTTTGGTGTGTCATCAGTTGGGAGTCCCTAGTCCTGATGTTCGTATAAGGGTTGCGGAATCTCGACCTCGCGGACCCCACCCTCCTGATAGCTTACCTTGCCTTGGTAAAAGTCTGTCAAGTCAGCTTGGATTGCTTGTAGATTTTCCTTATCTAAATAGAGCAAGGTTTGTACCTTGTCGGTGAACTGGGTGTCGAACTCCTCCAATTCATGTTCTTTAAGGAAGTTGCCATATTCTTGGTACTGGGAATAACTAAGTTCAACCTGCAGGCTAGTCTGTTCCTTGCGTTGCACAATGCCCAATTCCTTGATCGCCAGCGCGACACTGGAAGCATAAGCCCGAATGAGCCCGCCAGCCCCTAACTTAATCCCTCCAAAGTAGCGGGTGACCACAACACAGACGTTGGTCAGGTCATGATTTTCCAAGACCCCCAGCATGGGGACACCAGCTGTTCCACTCGGTTCGCCATCATCACTGGACCGCTTGATTTCGGATTTTTCCCCAACAATAAAAGCTGAGCAGTTGTGGGTCGCCTTGTAGTGCTCTTTCTTGACCGCTTGAATAAAGGCGCGGGCCTCTTCTTCACTTTCAACCCGCTTGGCCTGGCAAAGGAAGCGAGATTTTTTAATGTCTTGTTCGGCAGCGCCGTCCTGAGTAATTGTTCTAAATTCCATAATTCTATTGTAGTAAAAGTAAAAAAGAATGCAAGTTTTTTCGAATAAAGACACGACAAACGCATGAAGAAAAGCAGAGTTTGTAAGTTTTCAGAAACCGATAATTATTCGAAAAAACTATCTCTTAAGTCTATAATTAACATAGGAGGTGGTTTTATGAATCTCTTAATTACCTATT
>NZ_JACBXX010000161.1 GCF_013415245.1 Streptococcus danieliae
AAATGCCATACTCTATTATACCATACACAACCATATACAACAAGAAAAATAGTTGGATTTTACAAAAAAACTCAGCTCTATCAAGGGTTTGAGCTAAGTTTTCATAAATCTAGGTGATAAAGTCGGGGTGTCCTGAATGGTAATCCTGAGACAGCAGGTGATTTTCAGACAGAAAGTAGGGGATGTGCTATAATAGTGGTAATAGAGATGAATGAGGGTTTGCCATGTATATTGAAATGCAGGACGAAACGGGACGCGTGTCCGAGGAAATGATGCTGGATATTGAACGGCTGGTCCAATCAGCTGCTAAGCGGATTGACAAGGAAGACAAGGAAATGGCCATTACCTTTGTCGACAATGAGCGGATTCACCAAGTCAATTTGGAATATCGAGGGATGGATCGCCCAACTGATGTTGTTAGCCTGGAGTACAAGCCGGAAGAATCGATTTCCTTTGAGGATCTAGACCTGGAGGACGAGGATTTAGCCGGACTGATGGATGAGTTTGATACTTACATTGGTGAGCTCTATATTTCGATAGACCGTGCGCGGGAGCAGGCTGCCGAGTATGGCCACTCATTTGAACGAGAAATGGGCTTTTTGGCGGTTCATGGTTTTTTACATATCAACGGCTATGACCATTACACTCCCCAAGAAGAAGCAGAGATGTTTGGATTACAGGAAGAGATATTGACAGCCTATGGACTCACAAGGTAATAAACGTAAATGGAAAAATCGGGATCTCATCTCCAGTCTAGAGTTTGCCCTAACCGGGATCATCACGGCTTTTAAGGAGGAGGCCAATATGCGTAAGCATTTGGTCTCAGGGATTCTCGTGATTGTAGCGGGGCTGATTTTTCAAGTTTCAGCCATCGAGTGGCTCTTTTTATTGCTGAGTGTTTTTATGGTGATTACCCTAGAGATTGTAAATTCAGCGATTGAGAATGTAGTGGATCTAGCCTCTAATTATCATTTTTCGATGTTGGCCAAACATGCCAAGGACATGGCTGCTGGAGCTGTTTTGCTCTTTTCTGCCTATGCAGTGATCACGGGGCTGATTATTTTTGTCCCCAAAATTTGGAATCTATTTTTTTAATAATAAGGAGAATGAATGTCTTTTAAATCAGGATTTGTAGCGATTTTAGGTCGTCCTAATGTTGGGAAGTCGACCTTTTTGAATCATGTGATGGGGCAAAAAATTGCCATCATGAGTGATAAGGCGCAAACGACACGTAATAAAATCATGGGGATTTACACAACCCCTGAAGAACAAATTGTCTTCATTGATACCCCAGGGATCCATAAGCCGAAAACGGCTCTAGGCGATTTCATGGTCGATGCGGCTTATTCGACACTCAGAGAGGTCGACACCGTCCTCTTTATGGTGCCCGCAGATGAACCCCGGGGCAAGGGAGATGATATGATCATCGAACGCCTTAAGCAGGCCAAGGTTCCAGTCATTCTAGTTGTGAACAAACTGGATAAGGTCAATCCTGAGCAGCTCTTGGATCAAATCCAGGACTTTAAAGACCAAATGGACTTCAAGGAGATTATTCCTATTTCTGCCCTGCAGGGGAACAATGTGTCCCACTTGATTGATGTCTTATCGGAAAACCTTGAAGAGGGCGTCCAGTACTTCCCAGATGATATGATCACAGACCATCCAGAACGCTTTTTGGTGTCTGAAATGATCCGTGAAAAAGTGCTACATTTGACACGGGAAGAGGTGCCCCACTCGATTGCAGTGGTGGTGGATAGCATGAAGCGGGATGAGGAAACAGATAAAGTCCATATCCAGGCTACCATCATGGTTGAGCGGTCCAGTCAAAAAGGGATTGTAATTGGCAAAGGCGGAGCCATGCTCAAGAAAATTGGAACCATGGCTCGGAAAGACATCGAGACCATGTTAGGCGATAAGGTCTTCCTCGAGACCTGGGTCAAGGTTAAGAAAAATTGGCGGGATAAGAAACTCGATCTTGCTGATTTTGGATACACAGAAAAGGATTACTGATGCCAGAATTACCTGAAGTAGAGACCGTTCGCCGCGGTCTTTCTCCATTGGTGCAAGGGAAACGGATTGCCCAGGTCACCGTTCTCTATCCCAAAATGGTCCGGACCGGGGCAGAGGCCTTGGCCCATAATTTGCTGGGACAAGAAATCCAGAAGGTTGATCGACGGGGGAAGTATTTGATTTTTGATTTAGGAAGTCATGTACTCTTGTCCCATTTGCGGATGGAGGGGAAGTTTTTCTTTCAAGCAGAGGCCCAGGAGCCGCAAAAACACCAGCATGTGCTATTTGATTTTGAGGATGGTTCCCGTTTGGTCTACCAGGATGTTCGCAAGTTTGGGACCCTGGATTACTTGCCCAAGGAGCAATTAGAAGCCTATTTTCAGTCTAAGAAATTAGGCCCAGAGCCAGTTGAGGAGGACTTTGCCTTGAAGCCTTTCCGGGAAGGCTTGCAGCGGTCTCGGAAACCTGTAAAAAGCCTACTTTTGGATCAAACCCTTGTGGCGGGTTTAGGCAATATCTATGTGGACGAGGTCTTGTGGCAGTCGAAGATCCATCCCTTGACCCCGGCTTTCCGTTTGTCTGCTCAAAAAATCAGTCGTCTGCGCCAGGCCATTATCGAGGTTTTGGCGGAAGGGGTGGCCCGGGGTGGGTCAACCATTCGGACCTACAAAAATGCTTTTGGAGAAGCTGGAACCATGCAGGAAACCCTTAAGGTTTATGGTCAAAAGGGCCAGCCCTGTCTCCGTTGTGGAAGACTGATTGAAAAAATTAAAGTTGGAGGACGAGGGACTCATTTTTGCCCTCGGTGTCAAAAGCTATGAAGTCTCAGGTAATCGGCTTGACGGGTGGGATTGCCTCTGGCAAAAGCCAGGTGACCCACTATTTACGGACACAGGGTTATCGGGTTGTCGATGCGGATCAGTTGGTCCATGATCTGCAGGCTCCAGGAGGAGCCCTCTTCAAGCTCTTGGTGGCGCATTTAGGGTCGGAGATTTTAAACGATCAGGGGGGCCTAGATCGTGCTAGGCTGGCCCAGCGTTTTTTCACGGATGCGGATTTTCGAGCCTGGTCGAAGGTGGAGCAGGGGCGCGTGATTCGGACGGCCTTGGCAGCCGAGTTGGAGCAGGCTCAGAGGTCAGGTGAGGTGGTCTTTTTTGATATCCCCTTGTTGTTTGAGGAGGCTTATGAGGACTGGTTTGAGCTGATTTGGCTGGTGGATGTTGATGAGGCCACGCAGCTGGAGCGTTTGATGCGGCGCAATAGCCTGACTGAGCAGGAGGCGCGGCAGCGGATGTTGCGCCAGTGGCCTTTGGAGCATAAACGGCCCTTAGCCAGTCTGATTCTTGACAATCGTGGCAGCTTGTTGGACTTGCACCAGCAAATTGATCAGGCCTTGCTTGGTTTGGTGGAGCGATTTTCTTCCCCAAAGGATCAAGAGTAAGAAAAGTATATGAGAATTAAAATTCAATTGCGTTGCCAATCGTGTGGCAGTCAAAATTATATTACTAGTAAGAATCCCAAGTCGCATCCCGATCGGATTGAGGTCTTGAAGTACTGTCCCAAGGAGCGTCAGGTCACGACGCATCAGGAGATGAAGTAAGGTCCTTGGTTTACAAGTTGGGGAAACTATGCTACTATAGAAGGGATTTGAAGGAGTTTGGCAATGTTTCAATTATTATTAACTGCATTTTTAGTCCTATCTGTTATTTTGGTGATGGTCATTTTTATGCAACCGACCAAGAATCAATCGTCAAACGTGTTTGATTCGAGTGCGGGTGACCTATTTGAACGTACAAAAGCGCGCGGATTCGAAGCCGTTATGCAGCGAACAACTGCTGTGCTAGTCTTTTTCTGGCTAGCGATTGCTTTGGTATTGGCCGTGTTATCAAGTATTTAAGTATTTAGGGCGAGTTGGAGCAAGACCAGAGGTCTTGCGAGCAACCGCCCTTTTTTTGAGAGGTATAAATGAAAAAGCAAATTCTGGCCCTGGTGAAAGAGTCTGGGCCAATGTCAGTCGATCAGTTAGGGGATTCCTTGGGAATCAAGAACGCCAAGGGATTTACCAATCTGGTCAAGGAAATTTCCCGTTTGGAGGCTCAGGGGAAGGTGGGCTTTACGGATCAGGGAACGATTGTTTGGAAGGAAGCTAAGAAAAAAGCCCGTGTTCCTAAGCTGGAAGGGGTCTTTCATGCCCATAAATCAGGGTTTGGTTTTGTCACGATTGATGAGGCAGAACCGGATGTCTTTATTGGTCGGGACTTTGTCAATCAGGCGATTGATGGCGATCGGGTTCTGGTAGAAATTGTCCAGGTTGCTGACCGCATGAAGGGAACTTCGGCGGAAGGTAAGATTGTGGAGATCTTGGAGCATTCCCTGACACAGGTTGTGGGGAAGGTTGTTCTAGAAGAAGGTAAGTCCCAATACCCAGCCTATGTCCGTTCCCGGAACCAAAAAATTAGCCAGCCTATCTACATTCAGCCAGGCGCTTTTCAGTTGACTGGTACGGAAGTGGTCAAGCTGGAAATTCGCCAATACCCAAGTAAGAAAAAGAACTTCTTCTTAGCGGACTTGGTGGAGATTGTGGGTCATGTGGACGACACGGGAATTGATGTCTTGGAGGTTCTGGAGTCCTTAGATATTGTCTCGACCTTCCCGGCGGCCGTTTTAGCCGAGGCCGAGGCGATTCCGGATGCTCCTAGTCCAGCAGATATGGAAGGACGCTTGGATTTGCGTTCCGAATTGACCTTTACCATTGATGGTGCTGATGCCAAGGACTTGGATGATGCGGTGCATATCAAACGCCTAGCAGGTGGGAACTTTGAATTGGGTGTCCATATTGCGGATGTGTCTTATTATGTCAAGGAAGGGTCTGCCCTGGATCGGGAAGCCTTGGAGCGGGGTACCTCTGTTTATGTGACGGACCGGGTGGTTCCCATGTTGCCAGAGCGTTTGTCGAATGGGATTTGTTCCCTGAACCCACAAGTGGATCGTCTGACCCAGTCAGCGATTATGGAAATTAATCGTCAGGGTAAGGTGGTGCGCTACCAGTTGGCGGAAACAGTTATTAAAACCAGCCAGCGAATGACCTATTCAGATGTCAATGCCATGATTGCGGGGCAACAAGAAGTGGTGGAAGCCTATCCCGAATTACTGGAATCGGTGGAGGCCATGGTCGACCTGCATAGAATCCTAGAAAACATGCGGGTTCAGCGGGGGGCTTTGAATTTTGATACCAATGAAGCGAAAATCCTCGTGAACGCCAAGGGGAAACCAGTAGATATTGTGCTTCGTCAACGGGGGCTAGCTGAACGGATGATTGAGTCCTTTATGCTTGTGGCCAATGAAACCGTTGCGGAGCATTTCCACCAGAAGGACCTGCCTTTTATCTACCGGATTCACGAAGATCCTAAGGCGGAGAAATTGCAGAAATTTATTGATTTCACGTCTAGCTTTGGTTTGCGGGTCTATGGTACGGCTGCCAAGATGACCCAGGCATCGCTCCAAGATATCATGGCTGCCGCTAAAGGGCAGGTCTACGAGGAAGTGCTCTCGATGATGCTCTTGCGGAGCATGCAGCAGGCACGTTATTCAGAGCACAATCATGATGGTCACTATGGCTTAGCAGCACCTTTCTACACCCACTTTACCAGTCCCATTCGGCGCTATCCGGACTTGATGGTTCACCGCATGATGCGGGACTATCGGAAGAGTTCCGAAAAAGCCGGTCATTTTCAAGAAATTTTACCAGCCATTGCCAGTCAGTCTTCCAACCGGGAGCGGCGGGCGATTGATGCTGAGCGTTTTGTAGAGTCCATGAAGAAGGCCGAATTTATGTCCGACTTTGTGGGGCAGGAGTTTGAGGGAGTGATTGCTTCCGTGGTGAAATTTGGTCTTTTTGTTGAGCTGCCCAATACGGTCGAGGGCTTGATTCATGTGACCAACCTACCTGAGTTCTACCATTTTGATGAACGGAGCCTGTCCCTGCGTGGAGAGCGGAGCGGGACAACCTTCAGAGTGGGACAGCCGATTCGCATTCGGGTTGAGAGGGCCGATAAGGAGACGGGAGAAATCGATTTCGCCTACCTAGCCGGTGGCCAGGTGGAGAAGAGGCCGTCTGCTTCGAAAAAGCGCTCGCAAGGCGAGCGCAGGAAAAAACGACAACAGCCCCAAGCATTTTACAAAAAACAAGTCAAAAAAGGAGGTCGTCATGGCCAAAGGAGAGGGAAAGGTCGTCGCTCAAAATAAAAAGGCGCGTCACGACTATACCATCGTTGATACAATTGAAGCGGGCATGGTTTTGACGGGAACGGAAATTAAGAGCGTTCGGGCGGCCCGGATTACGCTCAAGGATGGCTTTGCTCAAATTAAAAATGGCGAAGTCTGGTTAAGCAATGTGCATATTGCTCCCTATGAGGAGGGCAATATCTGGAACCAGGATCCGGAACGCCGTAGAAAGCTCTTGCTACATAAAAAGCAGATCAGTAAGTTGGAGCAGGAGATTAAGGGGACGGGGATGACCCTGGTTCCGCTTAAGGTTTACCTCAAGGATGGCTATGCCAAACTACTTCTGGGCTTGGCCAAGGGGAAAAAAGATTATGACAAGCGGGAGTCCATCAAACGCCGGGAGCAAAATCGCGATATTGACCGGCAGATGAAGAGTTTCAATCGCCGTTAGGAGTGGCCTATGCAGATTTCCAATCGTTTTAGTATCGGGGTTCATATCTTGGTTTTGGTGGCTCTACAAGAGGAAGCAGAAATCCTGACCAGTGAGAGTCTGGCAGCTAGTGTTGGGGTCAATCCGGTGATTGTACGGAAGGTGATGTCGCAACTTCGAAAGGCCCAATTGATCCAAACACGGCAAGGTCTGGCTGGGATTGAGCTAGGACGTGAACCGGCAGCGATTTCGTTATTTGAGATTTACCAGGCAACCGGAGGCATTGGAGCGGATCAGCTTTTTCGCTACCATGAGACCCCCAACCCCCAATGTGAAGTCGGCCGAACCATTCACGGGGTCTTGGACCACCACCTGCAAGAGGTCCAGGCAGCAATGGAAGCGCCCCTGAAACACCAGAGCCTGGCAGATATTTTGAAAACCAGTCAAGAAAAGAGTGCAGGTGAAGCAGGTGCAACCAAAGGCTAAGGAGAAAATCCTGGCCTTTTTCTTGTTTCTAGTCTTTTTGTTTGACAGGTTGGCAGTCTTCGAGTATACTGGTTGTAACAAAAAAAGTTACAGGAGAGATTCCCTATGAAAATTGCCGTACTTGCAGCCAATGGCCAAGCTGGTCAGGAAATTGTGAAAGAAGCCGTCAAACGAGGACATGAGGTGACAGCCCTTGTCCGTTCAGAGAACAAAAGTCAGGCTCAGGCTGTGATTGAGAAGGATATTTTAGATGTGACGCGAGCAGACCTGCAAGGTTTTGATGCTGTCGTGACAGCCTTTGGAGCCTTTGCGGAGCCCCTTCTTCCTTTGCACACTAAAACTCTAGAACATATGGTTTCTGTGCTTGAAAATACAGGAATTCCTTTTTATGTCGTGGGAGGGGCTGGCTCCCTCTATCTAACAGAAGTGGGTGGCCTAACCTTGGCGGAAAGAGACGGATTCCCGGAAGCCTTCAAACCCCTAGCCTTGGCCATGAAGGTTGGCTTGGATTTCTTACGTACAAGCCAGAATGTTGACTGGGTCTATCTCAGTCCAGCAGCTGATTTCGATGCTGAAGCACCTGCCAAGGGCAGCTATGTTCTTGAAGGGGAAGTCTTTACAACCGATGCAGAGGGCAAGAGTCAGATTTCCTATGCAGATTATGCCAAAGCCATGGTTGATTTAATTGAAGATGGGAGCTATGCACAGACACGCTTGTCCGTACGCTGGTAATCACATATATCAAAAAGGCTTGAATTCCTAGGAATTCAAGCCTTTTTGATAGTCTTCGATAAGGGCTTCTTTTTGCGCCTTGCTGAGTTTTTTGAATGCTGCTTCTGCTCTTAGGGCCTGGCTTTTATCCGGATAGGGTTGGGTGTAGACCAGGGTGACGGGGCGTCTGGCGCGTGTGTATTTGGCTCCCTTGCCTGCATTGTGCTGCTTGATCCGGCGTTCCAGATGATTGGTGTAGCCGGTGTAGAGGCTGTTGTCCCGGCAACGAACCACGTAGATACAGTCCTTACCCGCGTCCATAAATCTCCTGAATTTCAGGCCGGTAGGAGCCGTCTTCCTCGTGAATGTAGAGCGGTGGGAAGATTTTTAAGCCATCCGTGGAACCATCCTTGATTGCCTCAATTAAGATCATATTGGCTTCGCGGTTTTCTTTGGGGTAAACAAATTGGAGGCGCTTGGGTGCTAATTTGTGGGCCTGGAGTGTATTTAAAATGTCTAGTAATCGATCCGGGCGGTGGACCAAGGCCAGTCTCCCATTGGATTTGAGAACCTTCTGGGCAACGGCACAAATCTCTTCCAGATTGGTGGTAATTTCATGGCGGGCCAAGAGGTAGTGGGGGCTCAGGTTTTTGTTAGAGGTTTCGCTGGCCTTGAAATAGGGAGGGTTGCAGAGAATCAAATCGACCTGGCTGGCTGGTAGCTTTTGGGGCAGGTCTTTTAAATCCATATTCCAGACTTCAACCTGCTGCTCCAAGTGATTCAAGTGAACCGACCGTTGGGCCATATCCGCCAGCCGTTCTTGGATTTCGACCAAGAGAATAGAGGCCTTGGTATGCTGGCTGGCAAAGAGGCCGACAGCGCCATTGCCAGCGCAGAGGTCGAGGATTTTCCCTTTCTTAGGCAATTTGGGGAAGCGCGACAGTAGGACACTGTCGATGGAGTAGGAGAAGACTTCACGATTTTGGATAATTTTTACCGGACTCGTGAACAACTGATCCAGCCGTTCCCCCGGAAGCAATTCAATTTTACACATAAAACCATTATAGCATTTTGTCAAAGAAATCAGGCAACCGAATGGATTCGGTTGCCTGTTGAGAGTTCTTAAATTTCTTGGTAGTTGACTTCGAGGGCGCGCTGGACGGCTGGTCGTTGTGCGATTTTTGCGGTCCAGGCTTGGAGGTTCTGGTACTCCCCTACATTGAGGAAGTGGCCGGCCTTGTCCCAGATCTTATCTTGGGCGAGACGGCCATACCAGGACCAGATAGCGATGTCAGCGATGCTGTAGCTGTCACCGGCGATATAAGGCTTGGTGGCTAACTCTTTGTCGAGCAGATCCAACTGGCGTTTGGCTTCCATAGCAAAGCGGTTAATGGCATATTCAATCTTTTCCGGTGCATAGTGGAAGAAATGGCCGAAGCCTCCGCCTAGGAAGGGAGCAGCCCCAGTTTGCCAGAAGAGCCAGTTGAGGACTTCATTACGGTCGGCAGGATCTGTTGGTAGGAACTGATCGAATTTTTCAGCTAGATAGAGCAGGATATTGGCAGATTCAAACACGCGCACTGGTTTGTCACCGGATAGATCGAGCAGGGCTGGGATTTTGGAGTTAGGATTAATGCTGACAAAATCGGAACCAAATTGATCGCCATCGCCAATCTTAATCCGGAAGGCATCGTAATCAGCCTCAGCAATCCCTAACTCTCGGAGCTCTTCAAACATGATGAGGGCTTTAATACCGTTTGGCGTTGAAAGCGAGTAGAGTTGGAAGGGCTTCTCTCCCTTTGGCAAGGTCTGCTCAAACCGACTTCCAGCTGTAGGTTGGTTGAGCCCACCCCAGGCTCCTCCGAGGTTGGCAGGGTTTTCCCAGATTTCAGGTACTTTGTATTGAGACATAACTTTCTCCTTGTTTGTGCTACTGTTATGCTATCAGATTCAAGGGACCATTTCAAGTTTTTACTACGGCACAAAACAGCTGTGCGAATCCCGCACAGCTGTTTGTCTATTATCTCCTTAGCTAGTTGCCATCATATCTTTTGGATAGTAGCGTTTGGAGAAGAGGATGAAAATCAGTGTAAAGATTGTCGCAAGAACCAGGTAGACTGGCCAGGTGTTGGCTGTTAGGCTACCGATATGCAAGAGTCCTTTGAGGAAGTGGGCTGAGAGGAAGAAACCTCCAACAGACCAGAGGATCAAACCTACACGCCAGAGGTTGAGTGGGAGGCAGGCCCGGATAACAGCTAGGAAGGAAATGGTTCCGAGCAGGTAGTAGGACAGGGTTGCAATTTCCATGCTAGACCAACCAACAATGCTGCCGTAAATCTGGCTAAAGAGGACCGATACAATAATCATAACCGCGTTAGGTAGTGCCAGGAACATGGATTTCTTGAGGAAATGAGGTTCGACTGGCTTGATGTTGCGTTCAAAGGTCAAGACAAATGGTGGGAAGCCTTCGACAAATTGGTCAACCAGGGTGATCTGGATTGGGATGAATGGGAAAATCATAATCCAATCAGCCCGGAAGAAGAGGATGGTTGCCATACAGATTAAGCTCAAGACAAAGGAATAGATGGTCTTGATAAAGAAGATTGGCGCGATGAGCCCAATATTGTTGACCACGCGGCGACCTTCAAATAGGATTTCAGGGACGTCGTTAAAGTCGGAGTTGAGGAGAACCAGATTGGCAATCTGCCGGGTTGCTGGATCTCCTTCGGCCATAACGATGGAACAGTCAGCCTCGCGGAGAGCGAGAATGTCATTGACCCCGTCTCCAGTCATGGCAGTGGTATGCCCAGCAGCCTTGAGGGTCTGAATAATCAATCGTTTCTGATGAGGGGAGACGCGGCCAAAGATAGCTGTTTGGGCTACGGCTGCTTCTAACTCTTCATCGGTAACCTTAGAACAGTCTAGGTATTGATCATAGTTGTGGAAGCCAGCTTTGGCAGCTACATTGGAGACAGTAACGGGGTTGTCTCCAGAAATAATCTTCAGATCAACATTTTGGGATCGGAGATACTCGAGGGTTGCAGCAGCTCCTTCACGAACGGGATCTGAGATTTCCAAAACAGTCAGTGCCTCAAGGTTGTCCGGTAGAGCCGGCTGTTCGAGGTTGAGGTCATCTGGACTCCAGGCAAAGGCAAGAACACGTGATCCCCGTTCTTGGGCTGCCTGGATAAAATCATTGGTACCGCTGATCAAGAAGTCGGTTGCGCCCAAGTAGAAACTTCCCTGTTCGGCAAACTGAATGGCTCCCCATTTGCGGTCGCTAGAGAAAGGAATGGTTGCGACCAATTGAGCGGGGTTTGCTGGTTCTGTAACAAATTGGCGAATGGCCCGTGAGGTTGGGTTTTTATCCTCGGAATGGCTCATGTAGTGGGCTAGGTTTTCTAAAATCTCTTGGCGGGAGCGGTCTTCGGAGAGGATTTCCAAGTCTTCAACGGTCATTTTCCCTTCGGTGATGGTCCCTGTTTTGTCTAAACAGAGGGTGTCCACACGCGCCAGGGTTTCAACGGAATACATTTCCTGAACCAAGACCTTGCGCATCCCAAGCTTGATCACGGCTGTTAGGAGGGAGGTGATGGTTAAAAGAGCAATCCCTTTTGGCAGCATGCCCAAGAGGGCAGTAGAGGTATTGACCACTGAATCTTTTAGCGGCAGCATCTTCATGACAAAGGCTTCCAAGAAGAGAATCAGTCCAAAGGGAATAATGATTTTTCCGGTGAAGTTGGCGATCTTGTTCAACTCGGCTAAGATTTTGGAGTTGATTGGTTTGACCACCTTGGCTTCGGTCATCAATTTGGCTGCATAGTTGTCAGCTCCGACACGAATGATTTGTGCCTGAACCTGGCCGGAGGCTAGGAAGGAGCCAGAGAGCAATTCGTCGCCGATGTTTTTTGGAACAAGGTCACTTTCTCCTGTCAACATGGCTTCATTGGCTTCAGCCATCCCTGTGAGGACCTGGGCATCACTAGGGACCTGCTCACCTGCTGCCAGCAGGATTACATCATCGAGGACTAATTCTTCTGAATCGATAGCGGTTAATTGGCCATCGCGATAGACTTGGACTTGCTCTTTATTGAGCAGGTTGAGTTTATCGATCATGTGCTTGGCCCGTAACTCTGTGACGATTCCCGAGAAGGCGTTAAAGCAGATGACTGCAAAGAAGACCAGGTTGGACCAGGCTTGAACAGCCATCAAGGCCAGCGCAATGGCAAAGTTTAGGGCATTAAAGAGGGTGAAAACATTTCTTTTAATAATGTCCCAAGTGCTGGTCGAAGCATCGGCGTTAAACTGGTTGACTTGGTTGCGCGCCAGGCGCTCGTCAACTTGGACTTGCGTTAGTCCAATCAATTGTTCTTTCTTATCCATACCTCCTATCTTATCAGATTTGTTACAAAAATACTATTTGCGTGCTGTAAAAGCTTGGGGTATAATGTCAAAAAAAGGTTCCCTAAAATCCTCTAAAATAATTAGGAAGATGAGCTATCCACAGAAAGCAAAACGTAAGGTGGATAGAATCTGAGGGAACTCGTGCCAGTCTCTTCTTGTCAGAGGATTCGTGCTGGTAGCTTAAGAAAGGAAATTCTCGTTCTTTCTCAATCAGCAGGCTGATTGTTTACGTTTTAGAGAGCAAAGACTATGTTTTATGCCTATCTGCGAAGTCTGGTAGCCCTTTTGTTATGGGCTGTGAATGGACCCACGCGCTATGAAAATCTTGACAAATTACCCGATCCCGAGAGCAACTATGTGCTAGTAGCCCCCCACAAAACGCTCTGGGATCCTGTTTACCTAGCCTTTGCGGCTCGGCCCAAACGCTTTATCATCATGGCCAAGCAGGAGTTGTTTAAGAACCGTGTGCTGGGCTGGTGGATTCGGATGTGTGGCGCCTTCCCAGTCGATCGGGAAAATCCCAGCCAAGAAGTCCTCAAGTATCCTGTGCGGATGTTGCGCAAAAGTAGTTTTTCACTCATGCTTTTCCCATCGGGCTCTCGTCATTCTTCAGAGCTCAAGGGTGGTGTTGCGGTCATTGCCAAAACAGCCAAGGTGCCGATTGTACCGGCCTTTTACCAAGGTCCGACAAGTATTGGCGGCCTCTTGAAGGGCGAGCCGGTCACCATTCGGATCGGAGACAGCCTGGACATTAGCGACATCAAACGGATGAATGCGGATGGTGTTAACCGTGTGGCTGAACGGATCCAAGCCTCTTTCCAGCAGCTGGAAGCTGAGATTCAACCACAAAAACGCAGCCTCTTAACTTGGTTGCTCCTGCCCATCCGCCTAGTGGTGTTACTACTAGTCATCGTATTGATTCTTTTGACGGTCCTCTTTAGCTGGATTGCCTCTTTTGTCTACCAACCAAATCTTGATGTGGATTAGTTTTTTCTTTTTTCTCCGAATAAAAAAGTAGGAGGAATGCTCATGCACAATTGGAAAGAACTGCTTCGCCAAAATGTCTTGCCACTGCTCCTGGTTCTGGGAGTAGTGGCTTTTTTGATCTACAAACAGCTGACACCGGAAGTCCAGCCCCAAGCCAGCGCTCCCTTGGTGTCGACAACGAAGCCGACACCAAGTAGCAGTGCCTCATCGCAGGTAGGGACCGAGAGTGGGAAGATCACAGTGGATGTCAAGGGGGCTGTGCAGAAGCCGGGGGTTTATGAATTGACAAGTCCGGCGCGTGCTCAGACAGCGATTCAAAAGGCGGGGGGACTGACATCTGAGGCCGATCCCAATGGGCTTAACTTGGCCCAACTGCTCAAAGACGAGGCTATTGTCTATGTCCCCCGCCAAGGAGAAGCGCCAGCAGTTGCGGCGACGGGCTCGGCTGGACCGGTTGGGTCTCCTGCTGCCAGCACGGCTGACTCCGGTAAAATCAAGCTCAACCAGGCCAGTGCTGAAGACTTGCAAAAAATTCCCGGAATCGGCAAGAAACGCGCTGAAGACATCCTAACCTTTCGCGACCAAAATGGTGGTTTCAAAACCATTGACGATTTGAAACAGGTGTCGGGGATTGGTGAGAAAACCTTGGAAAAAATCAAGGATCACGTCCAAATTGATTAGGAGTCGGCAGATGGCTTTTAAACAGATTCTGCAAGACCTATCCCAGCAGTTATTCCTGTCTCATTTAGCTTTTTTAGCAGCTTTATCCTATTACAGTTGGTGGACTGGTCATCCCTTGCTCCTGGTTCTCTGGTTCCTGGCTGCTTGCTTCCTTTATCGCAACCAGGGACGGAAAGCCTTTCTGGGGACCGCCTTGGCTCTCTTGATTTTAGCCATCAGTTGGCAGGGACGCCTGGATGCTGCTCACCAGAAGGCGGCAGCAGAAGTCGAGGCTCCTGCTCAGGTCTTGCTACTCCCTGATAGCTTGGTGTATGAAGCTGATAGCCTCAAAGGACTGGCCAAATGGGAAGGTCATCTCTATCGCTTTCACTATCGCCTGCGCGAAGGAGAGGATCTAACCTATTTGCAAAGGGGCTCCGGTCTACCTCTTGTGAGTATTGCAGGCCAACTAGGACAGGCACGGGGCCAGGAGAATTTTGGCGGTTTTGACTACCAGGCCTATCTAGCCAATCAAGGGATTTATCATACCTTAAAGATTCAGCAGATCGAAGCAGTGAGCTGGCAAAAGTCTTGGAATCCCATCGATCAGCTCAGCATCTGGCGGGCGACTTGGATTTATTGGCTCCAAGCGACCTATCCTACAGAACTGGCTTCTTACATGACTGGTTTGCTTCTGGGCTATTTGCCGGCCAGTTTTGCGGAGCGAGGTCAGGTCTATCGCCAGCTGGGGATTTTCCATCTCTTTGCCCTTTCTGGCATGCAGGTTGCCTTTTTTACCAAACTTTACCGCCGCTGTTTGGCCCGATTCGGACTAACCAAGGAGAGCCTCAATCAGCTGCAATGGTTTTTTACCGTTGTCTATGCTGGCCTGACCGGTTGGAGTCCTTCTGTCTTACGCGCCCTAGCGCAGCAACAGCTGGCCTTATTGGGTCTAAGAGGAATGCAACAGTTTTGGAGCCTGATTCTACTGATAGCTACCTTTGCCCCCCAGTATTTTCAAGATATAGGCGCTCTCTTGTCTCTTTTCTTCACCTTTATTCTGCAGCTTTTAGCCCAAGACCGTCGCTTGGCCAGTGGCTGGAAACAAGCCCTCATCCTAGCCCTGGCCAGCCTACCCATCCTCAGTCTCTTTTTCAGTGAGTACCAACCCTTGGGGATTTTCTTGACGGTTGTCTTGTCCCTGTTGTTTGACCGCCTGCTGTTACCGCTTTTTTTAGCCCTGCTTGCCTTGGTTCCTTTGACAAAAGGAGAAGAAGTGAATGTCTTTTTACAAGGCTTGGACGAACTCTTGCAAAAGGGACAAGCGCATTTACCCGGCCCCCTTATTCTCGGTCAGCCCTCTCTGCCCCTCTTTTTATTTTTACTGGTCTGCCTGGCCTTGATGTGGGACCTACGGTCCCACAAAAGAAAGACTTCCCTTTGCCTGTCCCTGTTTTTAATCGGTCTATATTTGACCAAATATCCCCCGATCAATGAAATCACTATTGTGAATATTGGTCAGGGCGATAGTATTTTTCTCAGAGATTGGCAGGGCCGTCAGGCTCTGATTGATGTTGGTGGTAAGGTCAGTTTTGGTCCCAAGTCCAAACAAGCTGAAAAAGCCAATGCTGACTATCGCTTGATTCCCTACCTCAAATCCAGGGGGATTGATCATCTAGATCAGGTGTTTTTGACCCACCCAGATGCCGACCATGTAGGCGATCTGTTAGTGGTTGATCAGGCCATTCCCATCTCCCATATCTATGTCAGCCCAGGGAGCCTCAACAAACCTGGCTTTTTAGAAAAATTACAGGCCAGCCAAGCCCAGATTCACCTTGTTGAAGCCGGCCAGACTTGGCCTCTGTTTGATAGCCAACTCCAAGCCTTGTATCCCTTGGAAGAGGGCCAGGGAGACAACAATGATTCCTTGGTTCTCTACGGCCAGTTTTATCAGACACGTTTTCTATTTACAGGAGACTTGGAAAAAGAGGGGGAAGAGGTAGTGCTGAAAGCCTATCCTGACCTCCCAGTCGACGTCCTCAAACTCGGCCACCACGGCAGCAAGGGCTCCTCGACCCCAGAATTTTTAGACCACGTTCATCCCAGCCTGGCTCTTATCTCAGCTGGTCAGGATAATCGTTACCACCATCCCCACGAGGAGACCCTGGAACGACTCCGGGAAAGGGGGATCCCCTGGTACCGGACCGATCAGGATGGCGCCATCCGTTTCTACGGCTGGTGGAATTGGCAACTGGAAACGGTTACCAACAGGCCACCCTGGAGGTAGATTTAGAAGCGCAAGAAAAACGAGCTTGGGACAAAAAGTCCCGTAAAGTATAAAAAGGAGAGATTCATTCGTTGAAATGAGTCTCTCCTTTTCTTTTTAGGTACTCCTCTTCCCATATTTGAGGAGGTTATTGGCCATAAGAACGTAC
>NZ_JACBXX010000140.1 GCF_013415245.1 Streptococcus danieliae
ATGGGATAGCCTTTCTCAGTATTTTGTCGTAATTATATTGTATCAAGACTATCTCCATAAAGCAAAAAAGCAACGGCTCTTAAACCGTTGCTTTTTTGCTTTAGTCAGAGAGACTTTTGTCCCAAACGCTTTTTCTATACTTTCCTATTTTTTTCTAAACTTTTGGGGCAGATTTGGGGCAGACAGTTTTTTCTTCTTAAATCTTAACGAGTTTATTTGACAGACTGATACCTGCCGACCCTAGTCGTTTTTGAATAAACAAAAAACCTCCACAAAAGGAGGGAATTAATCTAAATTAAATATATCAAAATATGGATACAAGCCCAGTTTTTCGACCGATGCTATATTCATAAATAGTTTTTGGAATTTCATTCCTGGTATAAAAGGATGAAGCTCCTGAAAACCTCGATTTTCGTAAAACTCAGAAGCTTCCGCCAAAGCTTCTAAATAAATACCTTTTATCGGAACCAAGCAATTTACTGTCAGAGCCATCTTAAGGACGGAAGCAAGTAGTCTTGATCCATAACTTTGATTCTGGTACTTTTTTTGGATCGCTAATAGGTCTACACTTAAAACAGGATAGCGCTCCAAAGGATGCTCTCCTTTTTGGATTAAGCTGGTGGTTCCTAGAGAAAATGCAATGAGTCCAAATAAATTCCCAAGCTGGTTTACTAAACCTAAAACTCTTCGATCTTCATACTCTTTATTAAAAAGCTTTCTCACTTCATTATTAATTTTTACGACACCACAATCAAAATTTAATGATTCTATTGGCCCAATCCAAGAATACAAGTCTACTAATTGTAAATTATCTTCCACCAGCTACGAATTTCTCCTCGACTTTTATTTGCATTGCCTTCGTAAATCTATCGATAGCAGACTGACTTGGTTTATCGGTATTATTCAAGATGGATAGAACTCTTTGTCTATCTTGTTCATTTTTTACGATAATATCCATCCTAGCACGTTTCATAACAGCCATTTTAACAGTCCTCCAGTCCAATCGTTTGACTATTATTATCGCAAATAAATTGGATAACTTCAAGCAAAATCGTTACAGTAAGCTGACTCACTCCCTTATCCTTTAACTTATCTACACTTCATTCCAGGTGGAAATAAGCAACTATTTTTGGAGATCCCTGGATATGAAGAAATTCCTTACTACCATCTTTCATCATATACGGTGATACTTTCCCTAGCTCTTTCGTACCAAGCGGCGGAAGTCACGCGCTTGGTCTTTTACTAAACCAGCGAGGGAGCGGCCTGCTTGAGAATAAGGGCCCTGGGTAGACCAAAAAGAACGGTCATCTGAGCCCCACCGCTTCTTACTAGGGGAACGGTAGCCTCTTAGTTTTTTACGTCGGAAGCGGGGATCGTGCCGACCGATTGGGGCGATATCCAAATCCTTGTGGCGGCAAAAACCACCATAATTAAAACTAGCCCCATTGATAATCCCTGCTTCTGTGCTTCCTTCTGGATCCAGGATATTCAAAAATCGCCCCTGGCTATCTAAAATAAACTCAACCCGCTGCCGGTAAAGAACTTTTAGGTTGACGCTGGCTTGGTTGTCAGGATAGCTCCTCTTCCCTTCCACCAAAGAAAGTTTCTGATGCAAGCGGCCACGATCCCAAAGGGTATAAAAGCGGCCCTTTAAGTAGCGGGCTAGGGCTTGGCGGTCGGTCATACCTGGATCTCGAAAATGTCTGCGGATATACTGGGCCTGCTGGGTCGAAATCAGGTAGCGCAGCTGATGTACTTGGCGATTGCGCAATCCCGCCTGATCCAGGCTATTCTGAGGAAAGGCTTGCTGGATCGTCTGGACCAACTGCTTCCAAAAGCGATCATGGGGAGCTAAATCAGGATGAAAGGCAGCCAAAAGACGCTGCAATTCCTCTTGATCATCGGTCAACTCCGCGGGCATTTCTAGGAATTCCAGGAACCAGATGAGACGGTCGATGGGTTTCGAATGCTGCCGTTCTTGCCATAAATGATAAAAATTTGAACTCCCAATTGTTAAAGAGGATGATTTGTACATAGGTTTGTCCTTACCTGTTTTTATCAGAAAAACTCCAAGTTCTACGCTCGAGGCACGAAAATTTGGAGTTTTTTACTATTTAATGAATGACCTCAAAAATCCGATTGCCGTCTAAATCAGGCCCATAGAGTTGTCGGAAACGATTCTCCCCAAATAATTCGGGAAGGTTGCGATTGCTAATAATATAGCTCACCTGTAATTTCTCCAGATCTACAACCGCCAAACTGATTTTTAAGACATCAGGGGAGGGATTTTCCATACTTGTTGCATCATCTACCAATAGATAACGCATGTGAGAATACCGATTCCACTGCTCCTCCATTTTGGATTCTGGATCGAGAACTTTCATCAGTTCAATATCCGGATAGAAGCGAACCCCATCCAGAGATTTTGCCCCAAGCATCTGCGGTAATTGGTAATAATAACCATTCTCCGTCATCCACAGAGCCGCAGGATGCTCATTTTTTAGTTGCTTCACCTCTAAGGCAAGCGCCTTATTTTCAATTACATCCAAGCCCTGAACAACTGGATTAACAGTCATTCCCGATACGAGAATCATCCCCAATAAGGGAAGCAGAGCCATTTTTCTTCTAAAAACAAATAAAAGATAGGTCAAGCTAAAGAGGCCTAGAATGATAAAAGAAGCGCTAGGGCTTATATAATGGATATCTAACGACTGATTGTTAATGAGCCATACAAAAAGAACAAGAGCTGGTACCATACCTAGTAGCAAAGAAAGCCAATGCCTGCTTCTTTCTCTAAACAACAAGCCAATAAACCAAATACTAGCAAAGACTCCGCTAACCGCTGCTGCTTGCCAGGCCCGATTGGACGTCACAAAACTAAACAATGTAGCCTTGGAAATGATTTCGGGAATCTCCACAAAAGCATAGACTGCTAATAAGGTTGTAAAGAAAACGAGGAAGAGACCAAAGAGATTGTCCCAGACCTGCTCCTTTTTGATAACAAAAGGAATCGCCAATAGAAAAAACCAAACAAATTGGAAACTCGTCGCCAACTCCACTTGATTCATGTAGCTTGGCGTACGGAATGGTAAAACAACATTTTGCAAAAACTCAATAAATTGGGCTAAAGCAAAGCCCCCACCAACACTAATCCGACTACCTGGATAAACCGTATTAAGCGTTAAAGTCAGAGCATCCCGACTAACCCAAAGGCTATAACCAGTAATAGAGACAGCTACCAGTAAGGTTAGGCCCATCAGCAACCAATCGAAGAGCTGGAGTTTTTTTACCTGAATCGCCTTCAAAAGTTCAATCAAAAAGAAAGCTCCAACCAAGTAGGCAAACGGAATCTGGAAGGCTGGATAAATCACGAGCACAAAACCAATCATCGCACTGGCTAAAAAACTAGCCATCAGCAATTTGAACCATTTGTTCTCCTGATGGAAATAATGGTAAATACTCACCATCATCAAAAGAGCATAAAAAACGACATCCCCTAGGTGCTGCATAAACCACCATTGAATGGCGGGTGTAAATGTAATCCATAAGGCCCCGATGCTCGAAAGCCATTTATTTTGCTTGGTCAAAATCAGCGAAAATTCATAGGCCAACAAGAGCATAGCTAGTATTTTAAAACACCAATACCAGGACAAACCAGTGGCAGCACTAAAAAATAGAAAGCCCCAATTAAACGGTTTTCCAAGGACGGAAATATGCCAAACTGGAGAATTATAAGCCACAATCATATTTTGGCCAGATAAGGCATAATTTGGATTGTTTAACGGATTCCCACTATTGGCCTGAGCCAGGTAAAAAGGCGTCTGCACCAGCCACTCATCCGAACGAATCATACGGGGCACCCCCGCAATCGTCCCATCTGAACGAGGCGGAAGTGAAATCCAATCCGATAGATTTTTTTGAACATCAATGTGTTCAGCCTCACCATCCAGGTCGTTAATCGTAACTCCCCGAGTATGATTGGAGGTCTCACTAATTCCATAATTATTCCAGTTACTGATTGAACTTCCATGAAGCTGGAAGGAAACACCCACAATAAATAATAGTAGAGCAATCAGATACCGGTATTTGAGAAATCCATTCCCAATCTTTTTCAGAAAACCAAGACTCCGACTACTTCTCACTTCTTGCATAATAATCATAGACTTTCAATTCATATTGCATGCGGTTCTGTCTGACCACGGTATCTAAGATAAAACCAGCCACAAAAGACAAAGCAGCCAAAATCATCAAACCAGTTGCTAAGACCGCAGAAGGAAGTTTATCAATAAAGCCTGTATTGGCAAATTCTGTAATCACAGGAATCCCAACGAATAAACCAACCATGAAAAAGAGAACGGTCAGCAGACTGAAAAACACCAAGGGTTTGTAGTCTTTGAAAAGGTTAAAGATCATTTTTAAAACTTTAAAACCATCTGAAAAGGTACTCAATTTAGACTCACTACCCTCTGGCCGATCCTTATAGGTAATTGGGACTTCAACCAATTTAAAACGTTTATCCAGAGCATGAATAGATAGTTCTGTTTCGATTTCAAAGCCTGGAGATAGCACTGGGAAGGTTTTAACAAATAATTTGTTAAAACCTCTATAGCCAGTCATGATGTCATTGTAATCTCCTCGATATAGACGATTAATCAAGCCCTTTACAAGATTATTGCCGAAACCATGGAAACCACGTTTATTTTCTTTTTCGTAGGTCCCATTGGATAGGCGATCACCAATGGTCATATCAGCCAGACCTGCTCGTAAAGGCTCCAGCAATTTTTCCACTTCTGCAGCAGGATAGGTATCGTCAGCATCTGCCATGATATAGTAGTCAGCATCAATTTCGCGAAACATGGATCGTACGACATTCCCCTTACCTTGACGCGGTTCAAAGCGTACGATTGCCCCTGCTGCTGCTGCCAACTCATTGGTCCGATCACTTGAATTGTTGTCATAAACATAGATATCGGCATGCGGTAAAGCTTTTTTAAAATCTTCAATTACCTTTACAATGGTCAGTTCCTCATTGTAGGCTGGCAATAAGACCGCAACTTTTTCTGTCATTCTTACTCCTCTATTCTCTAAAACATGAATGAATCGCATCCATTCTATGGAAGCTCAAAGAAAGCTGAGGTCTTTGAACTAAATCCCTTTCCTGACGTAACATCATATTGAATGATCGCCAAGTCCTGCTCAGCTTCACTACTCCGATTGAACTGGCCATCAGGACTTAATTGACGTCCCTTTAAAACCTCATCCAACAATGCATAGTAGGGAGATACTTTTGAATTGGTTTGTTCTAATAGAGCCGCTCCAAAGTCACTTGAATTGACCATTGGATGCTCCGCTTTAATATTATTTTTATTGGACCAGATGAAATAATCCGTTTCAAATTGTAAATTTGGCTGCTCTGTAAAAACAGATAGCGGATAGAAACCTGGAAGGTGATCGCCGTAGAAAACAACGGTGATCTCCTTATCGATGGTCTTTAACTTCTCCAAAAATTCTTTAGTGGCTGTATCCGTATGACGGAGCAAGCGGGAATAACTTGTTAGATCTGCATTTTGTTTATCATTCAACAAAGGATTTTGGCCCACTAACTCAGCTGGCTGGCCTGACGACCATGGAACATGGTTTTGCATAGTGATGACAGAGAAAAACTGATT
The DNA here is from genome assembly GCF_013415245.1 of Streptococcus danieliae. Classification (GTDB taxonomy): domain Bacteria; phylum Bacillota; class Bacilli; order Lactobacillales; family Streptococcaceae; genus Streptococcus; species Streptococcus danieliae_A. The sequence goes on from NZ_JACBXX010000140.1 coordinate 5,670, forward strand.
TCGTTCCGGCTGAATTTTGGACAGAACTTCATTGTAGACAGCACGATCACTAACATTGACCCCCTCCAAGGTTTTATCCTGAATGGTATCTGGACTATCACTGGTGAAATAGAGATTTTCAAAACCTAAGTCCTTATAAATATTAATTCGGTTATAGTTATTGGCTCCTGAAGGATGGATCACATAGCTATCCTGACCTGCAAATGAGCGTGAAATCGATGGAAGATAGGCCATATTTGGTACGACCTCAACATAGAGGTTTGAAGTTGAGCCTGAATAATTATAGAAAGGCAAGCCGGTCAAGCTTTGGAACTCCATATTGGCCGTTCCACCCCCATAACCATCACTGTGCATCTGTCCACTTGTGGTCTCCGCCTTTATCTGTTGAATATTAGGGATAGGATTTTGTGAAATCTCATTTCCTGGAATTCTTCGCGGATCCGCAAAACTCTCGCTGAGTACATAAATAACCGTTTGATTTTTAAGAGACTTATCCCGCGTTTGGTTTAGAGCGTCTGCTTTTTGACGATACTTGGCAATAACCGCTTCAACTTGCTGCTGGCTGTAATTTTCCGGTGCTTCCATCACAACCTGGGTTAATTGACGACTCCACACATAGGCTAGGGATTTATAACTAGCATTAATAGACAGCCCCTGCCAGGTCACGTCAACCCAATTGTGTAGAGCACTGATAACCGGTACATTATTGGGAACTTTTCCTTTTTCCTCCTGTTGAAAGGTTGTGCTTGTCACATGAACCAAGCCCAAAAAGACCACCAACAAAGCGAGCCTAGGCTCCCATTTTGTAAAAATCCGTTTACTTGGCATAATCGTTTGAATATTCCAAGCCACATAGAACAAAACGGCAATAACAACTAAAACTGTTAAAAATAAGGCAACATCTACAAAGGAAACAAAAAGTTGCGGTTCCCAAATCCAAATAAAATCAGTGGGCAACAAGGGTTCTTGGCGGTATTGATTCTTAATACTATTTACAATCGCAACTCCGCTTCCTATCAGCAAAATCAGCAGGCTGGCATAGAGATAACGATTAAGCAGCACGTAAACCATTAAACAAAAGGCAAAAATAGTGATGACTTGGAAAAGCGTCGCCATGGGGAAAATATATTTTCCAACAACCTCCCCTACTTGCACCACCCCTGCCTGAAAGAGCAGATTAAACAGCACAGCAAAAACCAAGCTTGAGAACACAGCATTGGCCCTGCCAAAATGGTGCAGACCAATTTCTCTCAGACTGTTATAGTAGCTTGCAAATAGCAGGAAGCCAATCACAAACCACAATAGACTTTGACCCGCTATGTAACTTAGATAGGGGCCAAGCTGGTTCTCTGTCGCCAGACTGGTCACCGGTCCAGTTACAAATTCCAAAAAGAGTGAATTTGTCAGCATCAAGGGCGCCATGGAAGCCATGGTCCAGACGGAACGGCGGGCTCGGTAGAGACCGGTCTCTTCAAAATTCTTGAATACATAGAATTCCCGTTGTACAATTTTTAGCGCAAAAGCAACCACAAGGATGATGGACAAGCTATAAAAATGCACTTGGGTTAAGGGATGAATCCTAAACAGGTCTTGAACCTTAAAGTTGGGATTATTGAGCTGGCGAGACCATTCCAATAAAAATAGCAAGGGAAAATAAATCAGATAGCCAATTAACAGAGGAAAGATACTCTTGAGCTTTGTATAGGGGAGGGTTAAGAGTCCCGCAAATAGGACAATAAACAGGTAAAATAGCAGAACTCCTTCCGTCGTTAGACCAAGGAAGTTATGATCTTGTCCAAGAAAATAATTGGACAGGAGCACCACTGTTAAAGCTAACATCAGGCAGACATAGGCTAGTTCAAAAGCACGCGCTGCCCAATCTTGCCCCTTGATCCAAGCCTGAATCGACTCGTATTTTTCTTTGGCATAAGCTAAAAGATTCTGTCGCCAATTTTCTTGGACTTTTGTCCAACACTCTTGGCTATCCTCAAGCAGGATACTGCTTTTGGCCATAATCAGGTTCTTGGCTTCCAAATAAAGTCGGTTTAAAGATTCTCGAATCTGGTTCATGAATATTTAGCCACCAATCGTTTCAGAATGTATTTAATCGCCCTGGCCGGACCAAGTACAATGTACTTAAGCGCTCCCTTGATCCCGCCTAGATAGTTAAAATCAACAAAGGTCGGTGGATGCAAATCGCCATTCAAATTCAAGAGTTTGTTATCTATAAAGGGAGTTAGCACTTTTGGACTAGGTGAGATCCGAAAATCATAGCCTTGGTTCCAAGCAATGTAGACCAAAAGTCGTTCCATGGCATGCAGAATGGAGTTCTGAGGAAGGGGTTCCTCTGGGATAGCCTCTGCCTGAAGATCCAACTCAAAAAGCGGTTTCAAGGCCTCATAGCGGAACCAAGCAAAGCTACCATAACTCATGACAAAGGTATCCATCCTTGCAAAATCAATAGTCTTAGAGAGGCCCATATCCTCCCATAATTGATTCATGGCTGCTGCCATTTGGTGTTCATTCCAAGCTGTTACGATACGATTGTAGCGGAAAAAACTTGGAATATCGGCGATGACCAAGCCGAGATTTGGCTGCTTCTCAAACTGGGTGAGGATGGCTGCCGAAGGTTCCACCAACATCTGAATCAGCTCGCGGCGCCAGGATTCCCCAGCCCAAAAATCAGCTTCTTTAGACTTTTTGGTATGGAAATGGCCTACATAATCATAAGCTGCCAATCGCTCTTTTAACAAAAGCATCGGGAACAAATCACGCCCGCGATTACCTGTCACAAAAACTTCCTGATTATCCTGCTGCCCCGTCTTCTCTAAAATCTCTGCCTTCTTGGCCTCGGTATCCGTTGTTAGGAAGAGATCATAGACAAAGGGAAACTGCTCAAAAACGGTCAAAAATTCTGGCAAGAGATCCGTATAAAAAACATGGAGATGGATCGCTACACGCCCCTTCAACGGGCGAAACTCCCGCAGATTTGACAGGTATTTTTGGCCCAAAAGATAGGGGCTGTCTGGTTGATTAACCATCGACATGTGATAAACAATCAGGTCTATTGGATAGTCACTTTGGGTTTGGATAGTATCCAAAAGGTAGGGCGCAATGCTCTGATTGGCATCCAGCGCCTTGACCTTAAGGAAGGGCAAACCAACCTCCAGAATTCGCCGAGGATTATAATAGGTAAAATCCGGATGTAACATGCCCTCGGTCGCTTCCTGAGTCGTATCAAACAAGGCCTTGTACTGAAAACCCCGCTCCAGAAAATAAGTCGTCACGCCCGACTCATAATGATTAATCACATCTTGTACATTTTCATAATCTTGCACATTTTGCCAAAAATCAAAGAAGCTTTGGTCCTGTAAAATGGATTTTTTAAAGGTTAAAAAATAGCTTTGTAGGTGCTCTGGGAACTCCTTGGTCGCTCGAAAGTTGGTCAAGCCCCAAAAATCAATCTGTTCATCAGCTTCCATGCCTAAAAAATGGGGTGTAAAATCCCAAATGGGACCGAAACAAGTATCATTCATCAGGGTTAGGGAATCGAACTCCTCTAACTTGGACCAACCCAGGTTTTTCATAGCATCCCGCCAAGCTGCAAAGTCAAAACCACTATTGGCTCGCTCCCAGACTTGGTCAACCAAGGCCTGGCCCTTCAAATCTTGAAGACCCTGCTCCGGCAGAGGGCTATTGCTAACCACTAAAACCTGTGAAAAAAGCGGCCGCATCTTCTTCAACTGATAAAGGACGTGGGGACTTACTTCCTGATTTTTATTGTAATGAACATAGATAAGCAGTCGCTTCATTTTCTTCTCCTAAACAAATCAATCACCTTCGTGGTGATTTTCCAACGCCGGGAATTTTTCATTATTGTATTTTCCATCTCCAGACGCTGGTAGTTTTCTCTTACTTGCTCTAACTCTTTCTGGTTAAAAAGCAACCGGTCCAGCAAGGTTTTAACCAAGTAATCGGCTGCTTCAACCTGGTCAATCTGACTCATTTTGTAACTCAATATTAACTTGTCTCCCTGCTTTTCTTGAGGGAGATCATAAATCAACTGTGGATCTGAATCCTTGAAGAGATACCCCTCTCCAAAAGACAGGCCATTGGACCAGCTAGGGGGAAGGAGGGTTCCGTCCGACAACCGGACCTCAACCCTATCATAAAAACTTGGCCGTTCTGACAGATCAATCCGCACACGGCTACAATTTTCTGGCAGCACAATTTCGAGATTGCCCTGTTCTTTCAAGGCAAAGGATTGGCTTTGTTCAGGTCTAAAACCCGAGGACTCGTCTGAGAAAAAGACTGTCACCGATTCAAAACCAATTCCCGCCAAGCCTGCCGCAGCCTGACTCAACTCCCATTCAAAGGCATTAGCCCGTTCCAAGAGGAGATCAACCAGGGATTCGGAAATTCGCTCCGGGTAACGTCTGACATAAGCTTTTTGCGTTGCCAGCAATTTCTCGAAACGGTCTTTCTGCTCTGCATAGGAGCGAGGTCGCGAATCCGATCCTGTATTCACAACATAGGCTACCGTTGCCTCAGGTAAATAACTAAGCTTGGTCCGTTGAAACAACTCCAGCTGCAAATTAAAGGTGTCATCTGCCGTGGTTAGATCCAAACACTGATTGGCAGCCAGCATCAACTCCCGCTCGACTAGCCAGGTCGAGGCCATGGTAAAACCTCGGGTTGCCAACATCTTCTCATAGCTATCCGCAAGGGGAATGGTCCCAGACTCAAAGCCAGCAGCGCTGACAAATTGGCCTCTTTCATCATAAATATCAAAATCGCTATTGGACCAGGCCGAATCTGGATTCGCCTCTAGCAGGTCGACTTGTTTTTGGAGCTTATGGGGATCCAACCAAAAGTCATCCCCATCACAACGGGCAATGTATTTGCCTTTGGCCTTGGAACAGAGCTCGACCCAGGTTTTAGCAATTCCTTGATTCACCGGATTTGAAAAGATCAAAACATTATCAGGATGTTTTGCTTGGAAGGCCTGAATGATGTCCCCAGAGGAGTCCGTGGAGGCATCATCGACAATGAGAATTTCAACAGGAAAATTCTTCTCTTGCGCCACAAAACTCGCTAGGGTCTGCTCAAGCCAGGGAGCCTTATTGTAGACTGTGCAAAGAATTGAAACCACTGGTTGTGTCATTGGTCACTCCATTTCGTCAAAAGTCCAGTTTCCATTTCGCTGAATCAAGCCACTTGCAGAATCCAAGGCAGATCGGTCATCTGCCGCAATATCTGTTCGTTGAACCATGATAATCGGGGTTTGGGTTGCATCTGAAAAAGCTAACATTTTCCCTTCTGCATCCCGGACGGTTACTTCCAACTTCATTTTGAGATTATTCACCGTCGGTAAGGAACAACGGTAGTGAATTTCTTGGTGACCTGAGGAAACCTGATGGGCATCCATTGAATTATCGTTATAAATCCAAATATTCCGATCAATATCGGTCAAAGACAGGGCGATATAGGTTTCCATTTCTTCCTTGAGATCATACTGAATTCGGAAATGGATCTCATCCCCTGGGCTAGTCTGAGTCGGCGACAGCAAGTCCAGCTGAAAGTTCTCAACCACTTGCTCTTCTGCTTGTGCCGGCTCACTCGCTTCTTCTGCTTGCAGGGGTGCGGTATTGTCATAGCTATACTGATTGGCAACATTCTCTGGATTGCCGTAAGCCTTGACCAAACCATGTTCAATCAAGATCGCCTTATTACAGAACTTTTTAACCGCACCCATATCATGGGTTACCAGAATGGTTGTTTTCCCAGACTGCTTGCGTTCCATAAAGTAATCATTACATTTCCGTTGAAAGGCTTCATCACCAACAGCCAAAACTTCATCCAGGATCAAGATATCGCTATCCGCCTTAATGGCCACCGAAAAGGCCAGACGGACCTGCATCCCACTGGAATAGTTCTTGAGCTTCTGGTTCATAAAATCCCGCAATTCCGCAAACTCAACGATCTCATCATACATGGCATCAATTTGAGCCTGGGTAAAACCAAGCAGGGCTCCGTTTAAATAAACATTTTCACGGCCGGTCAATTCCGGGTTAAAGCCAACACCGAGCTCAATAAAGGACACCAATTTCCCATCAATCCGGACCTCCCCCTGCTCAGGCTGGTAAATTTCCGAAATGATTTTCAGAAGTGTCGATTTACCAGAACCATTCCGCCCGAGAATGCCAAAAAAATCACCCTTTTCGACTTCGAAGTTGATATCCGTTAAGACATGTTGCTCTGTATAGCCCTTGATCCCTCGGAGGCGATTGATCAAACTCAGCCGCAGGCTGTTGGTTGCTTCTGTTGGTAGTTGGAAATATTTACTGACATGTTGAACAGAAACAGCAATTTTGTTCTCTTTCACTATAAAATCTCCGCAAACTTCTTAGCATTTTTCCTAAAAATTCCATAGCCAAAACTAAAAATCAGCAGCGGCAAGAGATAGGGAATTAGGATTAAAAAAGGATTGGTGACCAGTTGCCACACGGTTGTATTAGCTGGATCAATCAGGAGATAACGGGCGTCCTGAATCATCTGAGCCATTGGGTTCATCATCATGATCTTGGCTGCCAGTTCATTCTGATTGGCCACAAAACTAATCGGGTAGATAATCGGGGTGGCGTAAAGACCCGCCTGCAAGACTACTTCCCAAATTTGTAGCGAATCTCGGAAACGGACAAAAACAGTCGACAAAAGAAAGGCCAGACCTGAGGCAAACAAGAGCAGCTCCAGAAAAATTGGCAAGACCAAAATCACCTGCCAGGACAGGCTAACCCCGTTAATCAAGGCAAAAATAAAGACAACCGCCAGATTAATCAAGAAATTAATCCCTGCTCCAGCCACCGCTGAGAGAACAATGATTTCCTTGGAGAAATTCAACTTCCGAATCAAATCCCCGCGGGACACGATAGAGACCATGCCCATCGAGGTCGCTTCCGAAAAGAAGGACCAGATCACATTGGCCAGTAAGAGAGCCACCGCAAAATGGGGCACATCACCGCCCAAACGTAAAAAGCGGATAAAGACCAGATACATAATGGTAAACATCATGAAGGGTTTCAAGATCGACCAGAGGTAACCAATCGCGGATCCCTGGTAGCGTAACTTAAAATCCGTCTTGATGAGTTCTTTCATCAAGATCCAATTTTTCTGTTGAAACAGATTCATGGATTGCTCCTTTTGTAAAATAATTTGGTAATAATCAGCGTTCGAAAAACTAGGGTATGGAACCAGCGGTTTTTGCGATAGCCCCTGCCAAAAATCCGGCGAATCCGCTCCACAGGTCTCTGCTCCAAAATCGTAACAAATTCCTCCACCAACACCCGGTTCTCAGGCTCGAGCGGCAATTCGAGAAGGTTGCGAGCCTGTTCTTGACTATCGTGGATTAAGGTCCAATACTTTTGGAAGAGACGCTGGGGACGAATCCAATTAGCCATCCGTTTGCGCAGGGTTCGTGCCCCCAGAACATTGTGGTCATGTTGGCGATAGAGCTGGGTCACTTGATCTAGATAAATAAGTTGACCCTGACTAGCCGCCAATAGAGCCAGGTACCAATCATGCATGAGCAGGGCGTGTTTCTCCTGCCCTGTCCAGAGACTGGCCAGAGCCTGATTAATCAGGGTTACCCCTCCCGTCACTGTATTCTCTGTTAATTCTGCCAACAGACTTGTATTGGCATGGTCTGATTGACTACGGATCATACTCGCAGCCAAAACTTGAAGCTGGGCGTCCACCACACTGAGGTCTGTGTAGACCAAGGCCGGTTGGCGAACATCTACTTGAGCCAGGGCCTCAAGCTGGACTGCCAATTTGTGGGGAAGCCAGACATCGTCCTGATCAGAAAAGGCATAGGCCTCTGCCTCCTCCGCCTGCAACAGAGTCCAGAAGCTCTGAATCACACCAAGGTTTTCTTGGACATCCGGGTTAATCCAACGAATCCGTCCATCACGCGCCTGGTAGTCTTCGATAATCGCATGGGTTCCATCACTCGATCCATCATCGCGAATCAGGAGACGCCAATCTTCTACGGTCTGCCCCAGAATCGAATCTAGCATCTCCGCCAAGTAAGCCTCCCCATTGTAGGTTGACAGCAAGATCGCAACCGTCATGCGTTAAACACTCCTTCATAGTCTTTCACAATTTTCTCCCACGAGTAGAACTCACGCATTCTTTTTTTAGCTTCCTCACCTAGATGACTTGGTCGTTTAGTATCAATTTTTTCAAGCAGCGAAACCAAATCACCCGGCTCCTTAGTCCAGTAAAGCGCTGTATCCTCAGCCACCAAGCGGTTAAAATCAACGCCCAAGACCAAGTTCACATCACTCTGGGCCAAGGCTTCCAAGAGACCCGGATTGGTTCCGCCAACTTCATGGCCATGGAGGTAGGCATAGGCCTCCTGACGAATCTTCTTGAGTAGATTCGGATCATAAACTGTTCCGACAAAGCGAATCCGAGGATCCTGGTCAAAACCGGTTTGCTGCCGCAGCCTCTCAAAGTAGGCCGAACCCTGGTAGTTGCAGACCAATACCAAGGGCCGCTGACTGGCTGTCTGCATAAATTCCCGAAGCATGGTCTCATAGTTGTTCTCAGCCACAAAACGTCCCACAATCAGGTAATAGTCACCCGCAAGCAGGTCCCACTCCTTTAAAAAGGCTTGGAAATCCGTCGAATCAGTTGCCAGATTCGAAGCTTCTAAATCCGTCCCATAGGCAATGGTTGTCACCGGCAGCGAGCCATAAGTCTCATCCAAATAGGAGGCAATCCCGGGGTTGTCCGCCACCACCAAATCAGCCTGCCGGGCCATGACCCGTTCTGCCAGCTTCAGATAGGCGCGCACGGGCTTGGACCACTTGGTCCGCCGCCACTCCAAGCCATCCGGATTAATCAACAACCGTCCACCCAAGCGGTGAATCCGTTTGATAAAGAAACGAATCAGTGGTCCCATGGTATTACCTAAAATATAAAAAACAGGCTTGTCAGACCCCGACGCTTCCGCCAACTTCAAGGCATAGTGCAGAGCCATGGTATCATAGGCAATCACCCGGGCTGGACCCAACTGGGGAGGACAAATCGTGAAGCAATCCGTCCCTTGGAAATCAAAATGCTGGTAAGAGGCCTCATCCGACAAGCAAGCAACATGATACACAATACGAGGATCCTGCTTGCGGGTTACCAATTCTTGCACAAAGGTCTCAAAACCACCATATTTGGCCGGCAATCCACGACTACCGATTACATAGACATCTTGCATCGCGACACTCCTTCCCATAAGGTTACATTCCTTAATTATACCACAGCTCAGACAACAGTCCAAATCAATACAAATCCTATAACCATAAAAATCACGGCATATACCGTGATTTTTATATCTCTCATTCCGAGAGGTAATAGCAGCACTAAAAGAAGAATGGGGATAATTTCTCGCCCAGTTCTATCAATTGCAATGCGACGCCTATCCCTGCTGGGATTTTAGGGAGAAATCCTTGAATTGAGCTCCAAGCTTTCTTGAGCTTTATCTTCTTGGGGCTATCGGAAGATATCTCCGATTGAATCGTCTCAATATCATCAATAATAATTTCCTTATCATCCTCTGAAAATATATTTAATCTAGCTAAGTCCTTCAAAATATCTGAGCAGAGTTTTTTTACTGTTTCAACATCCGTCACAGACACATTATTTACCGATGATATAGTTCCAGTCCCAACCGCAGAAGCTGTTCCATAATTATTTTCAATATTTTGTGTAATTTGAGACATGGCTTGATTTACTCCTGTTAATTCCATTATTTTTTGAGATAATTGGTCATTTATATAATCAACTAACGGCTTGAAGGCTTTCTTCAAAAACTCTCGTATTTTATCATTAAACTTTTTAGAGGAAGTTAAAAGAAATGCACAAGATAATCCTGATAAATCAACATCATCTTCTATAATTTTATTCAAATAATCATAGCAGAGTTTTAGATGTTTAGATTCCTCTATAGGAATACTAATACTAAATAAAAATCGAATTTTGAATTATAATAGATTGTATGAAATTGAAATTAGATAAACAACAAGAAACTGAATTGAGATTAGCTCTTAGAAATAAAGACTACGCTACTTATCATAGACG
>NZ_JACBXX010000159.1 GCF_013415245.1 Streptococcus danieliae
TGAATAATAGCTGTCTCACAAGAGCGATTGGGACGAAAGCCATAACTATACTCTGAGAAGTGTCTTTCACAGATTGGACTGATGGTTTGAACAATCGCTTGTTGTACCATTCTGTCCATGACTGTAGGGATTCCAAGATTTCGGACGCCACCATTTGGCTTAGGAATTTCAACTCGTAAAACTGGTTGAGGTTTGTACTTCCTCTGCTTTATAAGTTCCTTGGTTTCTCGCCAATGTTGCCGTAGGAAATTATCCATTTCCTCAATGGTAACTCCGTCGATACCAGCAGAACCCTTGTTTCTTTTTACCTGATGATAGGCTTCAAGCATATTGTTCCGAGATAATATCTTATCTAGCAATTCTGACATGTGCGTATTCCTTTCTTGTTTCGGTGTCTGAGGGACATCTTAGATTCGTGAACCTTCTCCTAGTCAATACGTGACCGTCTCCAGTTCTATCAGACCGTTCTTTTACAGACACAAGTGAAGTAGGATTACTTCGGTTAATTGTTCGCCCCTTCGCTCCATTTCCATTACAGAAACTTCATCACTACTATGGGTTCGGCTGACTTCTCATGATTCGTTGTTACTACGTCTACGACGCTCATGAGACCTCACGGGATAAGTCGTATATCTTTCCTCGTTTACTCTCGTGATCTACGCATATAGGTTACGACTACCTTTTGGGACTTTAGAGTTTTCAGCCTCCTCATCCACTACATACGCCTTCATATCACATTTCTGTTCGTAGAGCCACGATTTCGCTATCCCTTCCTCTCCCCGCTACCTCACGATAGTCAGGCTTGGGAGTCGCTATTGGGTTCACCGGTAGCAGGTGCCCACAGAGGACTTGCACCTCAGATATACGACATGCCCGTCGTACGGAAAAGTCCCTTGCGCGTGTGCGCAAGGGACTTTTCAGCTGGTTTAGTGGCCCAGGTAGGCGGTGTCGACGGTGCGGAGGCCGTCGATGTGGAGGCTGAGGTTGTCCTTGATGGGGCCGCCCAGCGGATCAAGGATGAAATCGATGCCTTCCCGTCGTGCCAGTTTTGCAGCGGGGACAAAGTCACTGTCTCCGGCGATGAGGATGATGCGGTCGACTTGTTGTTTGTAGGCCAGAGAGCAGATGTCCAGACCGATGCGGATGTCCGTTCCTTTTTGCTGGAGGTTGAGGCGGAAGTCCATTTCCTTGAGGTCGTCCACGGTGCGCTGGCCGGCTAGGAGGGCCTGCAGGGCTTCTTCTCGGAGGGTGTAGAGGGGGCTGCCTTCTGATAGTTCGCCCATGCGGAGGGCGATTCGACGTTTGTGACTCAGCTCCATAAAAAATTCCTGGGTCCAGCGGAGGGTGTCACTTTTACTGTAGTCCACGACTCGGGTCCCAAAGGGATTGAGCAGGCTCGCTGCCAAGGGGGGACAGTCATAATAGAAGATCCGGTAGAGGTCGTGGCGGACTTCGGCCTGGTAACAGGATTCCTTCAAATGCCGGCTACAATACTTATACAACCGCTGGGCTGATTGGGCTGGCTCCTCTGAACCATAGGCCAGATTGGTCCGCTTGCGGTAATAACCACCGTCTACTAAAATTGCTGTTTTCATAAAACTCCTTTTCCTGCCTGGGAAAGAGACCTAGTCCTTTTCTCGAACAGACTTTATAAAATCTGAGAGTTGACCTCTCATCTTTTTATTCGAAAAAAGAATCAAAAAAAACTCAACGAGTCTGCATCGACTCGCTGAGTTGCTAATACTCCATAAAACGACCTAGAGTGTGGACATTGTCCGCAATGGTCACAAAGGCCTCGGGGTCGGTCTCCCGCATAATCCACTTGAATTCATGGTATTCTGCGCGCGTGATAATGGTGATCAGGACCGCCTTGCGCTCATGCTTATAAGCGCCCTCAGCATCATTCAAGATGGTCACCCCCCGCTCCAAACCGGTATGAATGCCCTTGATGACCTGCTCTGGATAGCTGGTCACAATCATGGCCTGCATTTTTCGTTGCTTGGTAAAAACCAAATCGGTCACCCGCGTGGAAACAAAGAGGGTTACCAAGGAATAAAAGGCATAGGGCCAGCCAAAGGAGAGCCCGGCCATGAGAATGATCACCCCGTTGAGAGCCAGCGACAAGTTGCCGACCTGCCGCCCCGTCCGCTTGCGGATGGTCAGAATCACAACATCCATCCCGCCACTGGAGATATTGGCCCGCAGGGCCAAACCAATCCCCAGCCCCATCAGAGCACCCCCAAAGAGGGCATTGATCATCGGGTCAGGGGTTAGGGTCACCACTGGAATCCACTCCATAAAAAGGGTGGAAAAGCTGACCGTGATAAAGGTAAAAATTGTGAACTTAGGGCCAATCTGGCGCCAGGCCAGCACCATCAAGGGGATATTGATGGCGTAATAAATCGCGGCCAAAGGCAGGTTCAGTCCTCCATAAGTAGCCAACTTAACCTGAATAATCTGGGCCAAACCGGTAGCCCCAGATGAATAGACATGCCCAGGCTGGTAGAAAAAATTGATGGCCAGAGCTGACAAAATACCGTAAAGCACCGCAGCCGATAACTTTTCATCATACTTTTCCCGGGAAATGCTCTGTAGGAGCTTGATAAAGTGGAAGCGTCGGCCTAGTTCATCCAACCAGGCCCGAAAAGCACGGTAGTATTTATTCCTTTTCATCCTCTTGAACCCGTAGACTCAGCTCTTCCAATTGGCTCAAAGCCACTGGACTCGGAGCCTGAGTCATAGGGTCGGTGGCCTTGTTGTTTTTCGGAAAGGCGATAACTTCCCGAATATTGTCTTGGCTAGCGAGCAGCATGACAAAGCGGTCCAAACCGATGGCCAAACCGCCATGTGGTGGGAAGCCGTAATCCATGGCTTCGAGCAGGAAGCCAAATTGTTCTTCTGCTTCTTCTTGGCTGAATCCAAGAGCCTTAAACATCCGTTCTTGCAGGTCTCGCTGGTTAATCCGGAGGCTTCCGCCACCCAACTCATAACCGTTCAAGACAATATCATAGGCAATGGCCTTAACCTTGCTGAGGTCGCCTTCCAGCTCGGAAGCCGTATCCATTTGTGGCAAGGTGAAGGGGTGGTGGGCACTCATGTAGCGGCCTTCTTCTTCAGACCACTCAAACATTGGCCAGTCTACAACCCAGAGGAAGTCGAAGCGGCTCTCGTCGATTAGACCCAGCTCTTTTCCTAAACGCACGCGCAGCGCCCCAAGAGTTGCATTGGCCACTTCCAATTCATCCGCAACAAAGAGTACCAAGTCCTGCTCTCCCAACTGGAGACGAGCCACCAACTGCTCCTCATGGCTGGTCAAGAATTTGGCAACCGGTCCTGTTAGAGCACCATCTAGGTATTTGATCCAAGCCAAGCCCTTAGCGCCATATTGCTTGGCGATCTCAGTCAACTTGTCGATATCCTTGCGGGAATACTGGTCAGCAGCACCACGCACAACAATGGCCTTGACGGCTGGAGCTTGAGAAAAGACCTTAAATTCCACATCGGCAACCAACTCGGTCAAGTCTTCCAAGAGCATGTCAAAGCGGGTATCTGGCTTGTCGACCCCGTAGAGGCGCATGGCTTCATCATATTTCATGCGTGGGAAAGGCAGGCTGACCTCAATTCCCTTGGTATCCTTCATCACCTTGGCAATCATGCCTTCGACCAAGTCTTGAATTTCTTGTTCAGATAGGAAAGAAGTCTCCAAGTCCACTTGGGTAAATTCTGGCTGACGATCTCCCCGCAAGTCCTCATCCCGGAAACATTTCACAATTTGATAATAGCGGTCAAATCCAGCATTCATCAAGAGCTGTTTGTTGATTTGCGGACTTTGCGGAAGGGCATAGAAGTGCCCCTCATGCACCCGGCTTGGCACCAAGTAGTCCCGTGCTCCCTCCGGTGTGGACTTGGCCAAGAAAGGTGTCTCCACATCAATAAACTCTTGCCCATCCAGATAGTTCCGGATGCTGTGGGTTACCTGCGCCCGTAGCTTGAAGTTAGCCAACATCTCCGGACGGCGCAAATCCAGGTAGCGGTAACGCAAGCGCGTATCATCATTGACTTCAATCCCATCCTTGATTTCAAATGGCGTTGTTTTGGCCGTATTCAAGATGGTCAACTGCTCCACCTGCATCTCCACTTGCCCGGTTGGCAATTGGTCATTAGCCTGCTCCCGCGCCAAAATCTTTCCAGTCGCCTCAATCACATACTCGGACCGCAAGCTCTCAGCCGCCTGCATCACTGCAGCATCCACCAATTCAGGATTAATCACCAACTGCATCAAGCCTTCCCGGTCACGCAGATCAATAAAGATCAAACCTCCCAAGTCCCTGCGACGATCAACCCAACCTTTTAGGGTCAGCGTCTGACCAATTTGCTCCGAGCGCACGCGCCCCGCATACATCGAACGTTCCATCAACCTATTCCTCTTTCTTTGTTTGTCTTACTTCGTGTAAAATTTCAATCGCTGTACCCGTTATAAAGTAGGCCAGTCCAGCCAAAAAGCCGAAGATCAGGGCCAGATAGCGGTAAAAGAAATCCCCCCGGGCCAAATAACAGATACAACCAATCACCAAGCCAATCACAAGGGCCTGAATCGCAGCTCCCAGCAACTTCTTCATGGCCTAGATCTCCAAAATCGGTGCTAAGAGCCTTACCGCATCCGCCTCTAGCTCTGCCAGGCTCACCTCAAGCTGCTCCCGCGTCTGGTTATTCTTCACTACGACCTGACCCGACGCTAGCTCGGATTCCCCAAGGGTAATCAAAGCCTTGGCTGTGAACTGGTCCGCAGCCTTGAACTGGGCCTTAAGCTTACGGTTGAGGTACTCCCGCTCAACAGTCAAACCTTGACGGCGGAGGGCCTGCACCAACAGCGTTGCTGCCTGGTTGACTTCCGCACCCAGGGTCGCCACATAAACATCCAAGGCTGGAAAGCTCGGTAGCTCCACACCCTGTGCTTCTAACAGCAACAAGAGCCGCTCAACGCCAAGTCCGAAGCCAAAAGCAGCGGTCTCTGGACCACCAAAGTAGGTCACCAAGCCATCGTAACGACCACCGGCACAGACTGTCAAATCAGCCCCCTTAACCTCTGTGATAAATTCAAAAATAGTGTGGTTGTAGTAATCCAACCCCCGCACCATCCGTGCATCCATCACATAGTCAATCCCCAAGGCGTCCAACAGGCTACGCACCTGATCCAAGTGCGCCTGGCTGTCTTCATCCAGATAATCCAAGATCGATGGAGCTCCCTCCACCAGGGCTTGATCCGCCTTCTCCTTGGAATCTAAGACCCGCAAGGGATTCTCCTCCAAGCGGCGTTGACTATCCGCTGACAAAGACTCCTTATGCGGTAGAAGATAGTCAATCAGAGCCTGCCGGTAAGTCGCCCGCACTTGCGGGGTTCCCAAACTATTAAGATGCAGACGAATGCCTGTCAAGCCCAGCTCTCTGAAAAAATCGACCGCCATGGCAATCACTTCAACATCAAGCGCCGGATTACTAGACCCGAAAGCCTCTACCCCAATCTGGTGAAACTCCCGCAAACGACCCGCTTGCGGCCGCTCATAGCGAAACATAGAGCCCATGTAAAAGAGCTTCACCGGCTTTTGCACCTCCGGCGCAAACAACTTATTCTCGACATAGGAACGCACCACCGGCGCTGTCCCTTCCGGACGCAGGGTAATGTGACGATCGCCCTTGTCATAGAAGTCATACATCTCCTTGCTGACAATATCGGTCGTATCACCAACCGACCGGCTAATCACCTCGTAGTGCTCGAAGTGGGGCGTCCGGATCTCCTCAAAACGGTAGCGTCCGAAAATTTCCCGAGCCCTGGCTTCCACAAACTGCCATTTGCGCGATTCCCCCGGCAAGATGTCCTGGGTTCCCTTTGGTTTCTGTAGTTTCATAACGTTCCTTTTCCTTTAGTTACAGTTAGAACAATTTTAGCACAAATCCCCCCTCTACGAAAGCTCTAGCTCAAAGTTCAGCAAGTCGCTCTTAAGAAAAAATAAAAACGAACTATTGTTGTAAAGTTCACTAAATTTATTCGGAAAATTGTTGACTGCTGATCCTCTTTTTCTGTTACAATGGAAACAGTAAAAAGATAGGAGACCACCATGGAAAAAAAGGCTGTTTACAAGTATCTACTGAGGGCATCGTTGCTGCTAGCACCGCTTGCTTTAGCCAGTAGCCTACCCCAAGAAACGATCGCTGCCGACGAACAAAGTCCCGCAACAGAGGCACTACCGGCAAATCCCCCACAAGAAAGCACGGAACGTTCGGATTTAACACAAACCCCCGACACCCTCCCGGCTTCTGAGCCTACCCCAAGCACGGAAACGGCTACAACTCCCCTAGCCGATGTCCGCCAAGGGGAAAAAGGCCAAGAGTTTACCGTTCAAGGCAAGGTCATCAGTGAGGTCAATGCCTGGGGCGGAAATGGCTTCTACATCCAAGATGAAGCCGGTACTGGAGTCTACGTTTATCCTGGTAAGAAACAGGACGTCAGCCGCGGCGACAGTGTCCAATTCAAGGGCAACTTGGGTGATTTCAACGGTGAACTCCAACTTACCAAGGTTGCAGACCTGACCAAAGTAGCGGACATTCCCGTCCCTGCCCCAACTGTCACCACGATTGAAGGTCTTACCGATCAACTCCAGTCAACCTTGGTCACCCTCAAGGACGTCACTGTTGGTGCTATTTCCAGCGATAACAAGGGCAACTCGAGCTTTAACCTAACGGACATCACTGGCCAGCAGGTAGCCGTCCGCGTTGACAGCCGCACAGGCATCAGCAACACCCTCTTAAACAGCTTGATTTCCGAAAATGATACCATCCACATCACTGCGATTTTATCGACCTACCGTGGTAAAAACCAACTCAAACCCTTCCTTGAAAACCAGTTTGAACTTGTTAAAAAGGGAACTACCGCACCGCCTGCGGAAACTGTCGTCACTGTTGGTCAAATCCAAGGAGAAAGCCACATTTCTCCACTGGAAGGCCAGACCGTTACCGTCCAAAATGTAGTCGTAACCTATGTTGCCAACAAGAACCATTTCTATATCCAGGACCTCAACCCTGACAAGAACCCGAAAACCTCTGACGGCATCAACGTCTACCTCCCTAACCATACCGTAGCCCTCGGGGATACCCTCACCATCACCGGAAAAGTTGTGGAATACCTAGGCTCTGGTTACAACGAAAAAGACCAGACCGATCTAACCACCACCCAGCTGGCGGCAACAAACGTTGTCAAAGAGGGAACTGCAGCCGTCCCTGCCCCAGTCATCCTGGGAAGCGACCGCCTGGCTCCAACCAAAATCGTGGAAGACGATGCTTTCAGCTCCTTTGATCCAGACACAGACGGCCTTGATTTCTGGGAATCCCTCGAAGGCATGGTCGTTGGTATTGACAATGCCAAGGTGCTTGGCCCTCAGGCCAACAAGGAAATCTATGTAGCCCCAGGCAATTACACCGGCCCGATGAACAAGGTAGGCGGTTTAACCTTGGAGGCCGACAACCCCCATCCCGAAAAAATCGCTGTCCTTTTTGACAAAAACCTCACCACCAAAACAGGCGATTCCTTCCAAGGACGGATTTACGGACCAATCTCCTACGGCTACACCAACTACAAACTCCTCGCCAAGGTTGCCGACTCACCAAAAGTCACCGACGGCGGAGTCCAACCAGAGGCCACCAGCATTGTTAAAGACCCTGAGAAACTCAGCATTGCTTCTTATAATATTGAAAACTTCTCAGCCAACAACAAAACAACCAACAATGCCAAGGTTAAACGCATCGCCACTTCCTTTGTAGAAGATCTCAAATCACCAGACATCATCACCCTGATTGAAGTCCAGGACAACAACGGAAGCACCGATGATGGCACCGTCGATGCCAGCCAAAGCGCCCGCCGCCTCATTGAAGCCATCAAGGCCCAAGGCGGACCCGAATACCACTACATCGACATCGCCCCTGAAAACAACAAAGACGGCGGAGCACCCGGCGCAAACATCCGCACCGGCTTCCTCTACAACCCGGAGCGCGTGAGCCTCGCTGACAAACCCAAAGGCGACGCCCACACCCCAGCCGCTTGGGAAAACGGAGCGCTGACACACAGCATCGCCCGCATCGAACCAGCCCACCAAGCCTGGACCAACTCCCGCAAACCCGTCATCGCCGAATTCCAATTCCAGGGCCAACCTGTCAACGTCATCGCCGTCCACCTCAACTCCAAACGCGGAGACAACGGCTACTTCGGCAAAGTCCAACCCGTCACCTTCAAATCCGAAGACCAGCGCCACCAAATGGCCACCCTCATCAACCAGTTCATCGCCCAAGGAATGAACCAAAACCCTGACCTCAAGGTTGCCATGCTGGGAGACTTCAACGACTTCGAATTCAGCAAAACCATGGAGCTAATCTCAGGCGACATCCTGTCCAACCTGGTCAGCCGCCATGACAAGGACGACCGCTTCTCCTACTTCTACCAAGGAAACAACCAGTCTCTCGACAACATCGTCCTCTCCAACAACCTCCTCGACCGCTACGAGTTCGACATGGTCCACGTCAACTCCATCTTCATGAAAGAACACGGCCGTGCCTCCGACCACGACCCACTCCTCGTCCAACTCGACCTCAAACCAAAAGAAACCCCTACACCAGAGGTCCCAGAAGAACCTAAGACTGAGGAGCAACCTGCTAAACCTGAAGTCAAAGAACCGGAAGCCGAAAAGCCAAGTGAGGAGACAGTAAAACCTCAGCCGGAGACCGAAGAGCCTAAGACCGAGGAGCAACCTGCTAAACCTGAAGTCAAAGAACCAGAAGCGGAAAAGCCAAGTGAGGAAACTGTAAAACCTCAGCCAGAAACTGAAGAGCCGAAGACTGAAGAACAGCCTGTGACTCCTGAGGTTA
The DNA here is from genome assembly GCF_013415245.1 of Streptococcus danieliae. Classification (GTDB taxonomy): domain Bacteria; phylum Bacillota; class Bacilli; order Lactobacillales; family Streptococcaceae; genus Streptococcus; species Streptococcus danieliae_A. Next base: position 8,914 of record NZ_JACBXX010000159.1, read on the forward strand.
AAGAACCGGAAGCGGAAAAGCCAAGCGAAGAAACTATGAAGCCTCAGCCAGAGACGGAAGAACCGAAGACCGAGGAGCAACCTGCTATTCCTGAGGTTAAAGAACCAGAAACAGAAACTCCTAAAGCTGAAGGGGAACAAACAACTCCGGAAGTCAAGGAACCAGAAGCGGAAAAGCCAAGTGAGGAAACAGTAAAACCTCTGCCGGAGACCGAAGAGCCTAAGACTGAAGAACAGCCAGCTAAACCTGAAGTTAAAGAACCTGAGGCTGAGACTCCTAAAACAGACGGGGAACAAACAACTCCGGAAGTCAAGGAACCGGAAGCGGAGAAACCAAGTGAGGAAACAGTAAAACCTCTGCCGGAGACCGAAGAACCTAAGACTGAGGAACAGCCTGAGACTCCTGAGGTTAAGGAGCCAGAAACAGAAACTCCGGACACTAAAACCGAAGAACCTAAGACTGAAGAACAACCTGCGACTCCTGAGGTCAAGGAGCCGGAAACTGAAACTCAAACTCCGGACACTGAAACCGAAGAATCTAAGACTGAGGAGCAACCTGCTAAGCCAGAAGTCAAGGAACCAGAGGCCGAAAAACCAAGCGAAGAAACTGTGAAGCCTCTGCCAAAGACCGAAGAGCCGAAGACTGAAGAACAGCCGGCTAAGCCTGAGGTTAAGGAGCCAGAAGCGGAGAAACCAAGCGAAGAAACTGTGAAGCCTCTGCCAGAGACGGAAGAGCCGAAGACTGAAGAACAGCCGGCTAAGCCTGAAGTTAAAGAACCGGAAGCTGAAAAACCAAGTGAGGAAATAGTAAAACCTCAGCCAAAGACCGAAGAACCTAAGACTGAGGAACAACCTGCTATTCCTGAGGTTAAAGAACCCGAGGCTGAGACTCCTAAAACCGAAGGGGAACAAACAACTCCGGAAGTCAAAGAACCAGAAGCGGAGAAACCAAACGAAGAAACAGTAAATCCTCAGCCAGAGACGGAAGAGCCTAAGACTGAGGAACAGCCTGCTATTCCTGAGGTTAAAGAACCCGAGGCTGAGACCCCTAAAACAGAAGAGGAACAAACAACTCCGGAAGTCAAGGAACCGGAAGCTGAAAAACCAAGTGAGGAAACAGTAAAACCTCTGCCGGAGACCGAAGAGCCTAAAACTGAAGAACAGCCTGCGACTCCTGAGGTTAAAGAACCGGAGACGGAAAATCCAGCTACAGACACTGAAACTGAGGAGCCTAAGACTGAGGAGCAACCAGTAAATCCTGAAGTCAAAGAACCAGAAGCGGAGAAACCAAATAAAGAAACCGAGAAACCGAGCGAGGAAAATCAGAAACCAACAGTTGGTCAGAAACCAGCTCCGTCCCCAGTTTCAACTCTTCACAAGATCCCAAGTGCCCCTTCTAAAGCAAAAGCCGCAACCAGTGTTCAGCCAAGCCAAAACACCGCTGCAGCACCAAAAGAATTGCCAAAAACAGGAGACAGCTCTCAAACTGCCGCTATCACTGCAGGCGTGAGTGCCACCCTTGCCTTACTCCTAACCGTCAGATCCCGCCGTCGGAAGCAAGGTTAGACGTTTTAAATTATAATTCTTTAACAATAGATAGATGGAAGTTCATAATGGGAATGAAAAGGTTCTCCGAACCTATCCTCGCTTTCTTCTTGCTTGGCTCGGGTGACAAAGATTCCCCAAACCTTTGTCACCTTTTTTAAAAAAAGTTGTCAAGTAACTTTACTTTACAATTCATTTGTGTTATTCTTTTAAAGTTGACGAATCGTCAAAGAATATTCTATTGGAGGAAACAAAAAAATGGCAGTACCTGCACGTCGCACATCAAAAGCGAAGAAAAACAAACGTCGTACACACTACAAATTGATAGCACCATCTGTTCAATTCGACGCTACAACTGGTGACTACTCACGTTCACACCGTGTATCTCTTAAAGGATACTACAAAGGACGTAAAATCGCTAAAGCTCAAGCAGCTGAATAAGAATAGAAGGGAGCACTCATGCGCGTAAATATCACACTTGAACACAAAGAATCTGGTGAACGCTTGTACCTAACTTCTAAAAACAAACGCAACACACCAGACCGTCTTCAATTGAAAAAATACTCACCAAAATTGCGTAAACACGTTGTGTTTACTGAAGTGAAATAAGCATTTCAGAAAAGCCCTAGGATTCCTAGGGCTTTTTGCTTTACCCTGTTTCAATAACCATAGAGTTTATCACTTGGTTCAAATCAAAAAAACCGAAACTCCTTGGGACACAAGGAATTTCAGGACCTATTAGCATTATTTTTCCTGTTGTACATGGATCACCTCTATCCTCAATCGCGTATCATGTACAACAGTGAAAACTAGATTTGAAAAGGCTGAAAACCTTGAGCCATAAGGAATTCTACTGCCTTCTTTAAAAATCAGCTGATAAAGTCAAAAACACCACTCTCTCCTCTAGAACATTGTTCAATTCACCTTTTACAATAAAAATGTGTTATAATCGAAATATAAAAAGAGCTGGAAGGCAATCCAGCTCCAAAGTAGAACCGTTTAGACGGTGACTCATAACTAGCTAAAAGAAATAGCCGTTACTTATGCCAAAGTACTGACGGCTATTTCTTTTTGTTTCCATCTTTGAAGATTAAATAGCACAAACCAATCAACTCAATGCTAAAACTAGCAAAGAAAAGAATAATCTGCACCACTTCAAAAGCGGTCAAAAAGCGCTCCTCCTTCCTGTCAGATTTTGATGAATTACCCATAGGCATCACCCTCTCTATCGAAAATCTGGAGCCACCGTCTTCACTTTTCTACAAGATCTATTCTAGCATATTCGTTACTAAAAATCGTGGATGAACCGGTCATCCAACGGCACTAGAATCCAAAGAACTCCCTAGAACTTAACCTTCCATTTTCACCTTTAACAGCAAATGTGTTATAATTGAAATATAAAAAGAGCTGGACGGCAATCCAGCTCCAAAGTAGAACCGTTTAGACGGTGGCTCGTAATAACTATTAAAGAATAGCCGTTACTCTTCCAAAGTATTGACGGCTATTTCTTTTTGTCTCCATCTTTGAAGATTAGATAGCACAGACCAATCAATTCAATACTAAAACTAGCAAAGAAAAAAATGATCTGCACCACTTCAAAAGCGGTCAAAAAGAGCCCCTCCTTTCCATAGATTTTGATGAATTGTCCATAGACATCACCCTCTCTATCGAAAATCTGGAGCCACCGTCTTCACTTTTCTACAAGGTCTATTCTAGCATCTTTCTTTCCAAAAGTATCAGATAAACTGGGTACTCTTGTTATTCCTTCAAAAGTTGCTACAATTATAGCTAGTAGGAAAAGAGGTAAATATGAAAACAATTGATGTTGTTGCAGCTGCTATCTTGAAAGACGGAAAAATATTCTGTGCCCAAAGACCAAGCACAAAAAGTCTAGGAGGCTATTGGGAATTTCCAGGTGGAAAAATTGAGGCTTCAGAAGATCCAGAATCTGCTTTAATTCGAGAAATCAAAGAGGAATTAAAATCTGAGATTAAAATCCTTGAATACCTCAATGAAGCATCCTATCAATATGAATTTGGTACTGTTCGCATGAAAACCTATCTAGCTTCCTTACAATCAGGAGATTTAGAACTCGTCGAACACCAAAACTCAAAATGGCTCTACCCTGGTGAGTTAATGACTCTGGACTGGGCACCTGTTGATATTCCGGCTGTTCTATTATTACAATCTAAAGGAGTGGACTCACCATAAGTCCACTCCTTTTCTATTTTTCAGTAATGTATCGATAAAGTGAGTCATCAACAGATTGTTGCAATTCAAAGATCATTGATACAATAGACTCCCCATTTCTCTCTGTTTCTTGAGCTGTCCCTTCAAGAACCCCTAGAGGGCCTAAATAATAGAATTCCCCTCCCTCGGAATCATCTTTGATGACAAATAACTCTAACCTTAAGCCAGATTCTTTAGCCCCAAGAATTTGTTTGACATCTGCAGAATCCAGACTCCGTTTATTCTTAGAAAACCACTTGAGGGTCTTTTCGCTTAGAAATTCATCTTCATATTTGATGGTTTCACTGATATCATCAGCCTTATGGTAGGTTACAAAAATTGGACAACTGTTGCTAAATTTATCAATTTTATAGCCCCCAATATTTAAAGGCGGTTCATCTTTTTCAAAATTCATCAACTTTAAAACATCCCGTCTACTATAGCGTTGACCAATAGTCAGGATATGCGGATAAGCAAGATTCTTTCTCAGAGCTACATCAAGAATATCTTGATAGAAATCTAAAAAGATCTGATTCTTAAACGCTTCCTTTAGTGAATCTGAACAAATGTATCTACCATCTACCAAGCTTACAAGTGGTTCCTCACCATAGATTTTTTTCTCCGCCCCTTTCAAAAATCGCAGAGCTAGAACACGTTCCATTGACGCTAAAACATCTTCTGCGCTCGAATGTCCATTCTCAACAAGGAGTTGTTTCAATGCGCTTTTAGAAATACTTCCCCTGAGCATCAATTCCTGTAGCAACAGAGCTTCGTGAATTCTTTTCCCTGTCAAAATCTCAAAGGTCAAGAACTGTAATACTAAGGCTTCATTTTGAGACAAAAGGACCGCTTCCGTGGAAAATTTTTCCACAACTTGATGATAAGACTTAAAGGCATTATTCTCGAAAAATGTTACCGGATCCAGTTGATTACTATTCAGAAAATCCATCATCATCGGAACTCGTCCCAGCCGATTTTCCAATTCCTTAAAGGAGTTCCGTAAAACAGCCATGGAAGAAAAGTTGGTATTAGCAATAGCGGCAAAAATTTGCTTCTTGGCTACTTCTTCAAAGTTTACAGTTGTCAGCCCTTTAACCGCTGCAGCTTCCCTAACTTCACGACGATAATTTTCTTTATTCATCGAATGATCGCCAAACAAAGCAATCGGAATCAAATAATTATTCTTATAGTTCCCAATAAAATCAATAATCGTAACATATTCCTTATCGGGATGTTTCCGAAGACCACGTCCCAACTGTTGGACAAATACAATACTCGACTGTGTATTCCGGAGCATCACAACTTGATTAACGCTCGGAATATCAATCCCTTCATTGAAAATGTCCACAGTGAAAATATAAAATAAACGTCCTTCCTCTAAGTCTTTCACAACTTGTTGACGAGTCTGCTGAGAATCATCACCGCTCAGGGACTTAGAAGGCCAGCCGCGCTCTGTAAAAAGTCTAGCCAGCTCCGCTGCTTCCTCTTTACGTGAACAAAACACTAACCCTCTCACTTGTTCACCAGAGTGACCATAGTAATCAATTTTCTGAATCAAGTGGTGCAGTCGCGTTGATGAAATCAGGCTATTGAAATCCGTTTTATCGTCTAGCAACTCTCCATCTACATGAATATCTGTCACTCCATAGTAGATAAAAGGACAGAGGAGATCGCTCTCCAGTGCTTCTTGAAGCCGAATCTCATAGGCAACTTGATAATCAAATAATTCATAAATATTTTGACCATCCGTACGCTCTGGTGTGGCGGTCATTCCCAGTAAAAAATCAGGTTCAAAATAGTCCAGAATTTTCCTATAAGAATTCGCCCCTGCCTTGTGGACTTCATCAATCAGGATATAGTCGAAATAATCCGAAGCAAAACGTTTCAAATGCTCATCACGTGACAAGGTTTGAATCGTCGCAAACAAATAGGGAATAGTATCAAAGTTCAAGCCCGGTCTATAAATAGCACCTTGTCCATCTTCAAATCCAATAACTTCCTGAAAGTTTTCCAAAGCTTTTTCTAGAATTTGTTCACGATGCACAAGGAATAGAAACCGATCTGGTTTGTAGTTTCTAATATCGAAAGCTGAGAGATAGGTTTTCCCAGTTCCTGTAGCACTAATTACCAAGGACTTCTTCTCTCCGAGCAGGCGTTTATTTTGTAAGGCAACCAAAGCCGCTTCCTGCATTTTATTGGGCTGTAATTGCGTAACATAACTTGATTTTGCAGACTCTTCAACTTCAACGACAATTTTAGCTTGTCTCTTATGACTGTACTGTTCAATAACATCCTCGGTTAGAACCGTCGATTGATTCCAAATTCTGAAAAATTCAGATTTACTTGCTGAAATAAGATCCCCGTGTTCTGTCGATGTTAATTTAATATTCCACTCATAATTTTTCTTCAAAGCATTCCCAGTTAGATTGGAACTCCCGCTGATTAAAACTTGCCTCACCCCTTGATCAATGAGGTAGACCTTTGCGTGCAGCTGCAAAGCTTCCGGTGCTAAACGAACCTCAACATTTTTCAATTTTAACAACTCCTTCATTGCCAAAGGATCATTAAAACCTAAATAGGGCGAAATCAAAATTTTACCCGCAACCCCTTGATCATTCAGATCCGATAATTGACTCTTAATCAAGGCAATTCCCGATTGAGTCACAAAGGCCACCGAAAAATAAAAACTCTCCGCCTTAGCCAACTCTTCTTGCAAATCCAGCAAAACATACCGTTGCTTCTCATCCTGATTGATCAGTAGCTTGGGGGCGTAGGCCTGATTCTGACCATACTGATTATGGATAAAACTGAATCTCAAGGAATCCAATAAATTCTTCTCGAACTGGTTACTTACAGTCATTCAACAATCCCTTTCACAACTATTTTCAGACTACAAAAGAAATATCTAAAAATATTTTTGATAAAACTATTGTATAAGATGGGCTAGCTACTAATAAATTTGACAAACAATCATCCTTGTTAATCAGAACCTATACTAGTTCTCTTTTTCTATGTCATTAAACAGCATCTGATTAGCTTCTTGTAAATCATCAGGAATCTCATTTTTAACTTCTTTCTTGATCATTCTACTAAACACATCGGAAATACATATAAT